>CANKNK010000051.1 GCA_947483455.1 Comamonadaceae bacterium
ATTTTGTCTATCGCTGGCGCATCCGGTCGGGCCATGGATTTGATCAAGTCCGCCGCCAAGGCATCGGTTTCGCGGCTGGCGGTGCCGTTGCCGATAGCGATGAGGCTGACATGGTGCTTGGCACACAAAGCACGCAAGGCATGCAGCGCGCCATCCCAATCGCGCCGTGGCTCGTGGGGAAACACGGTGGCGGTATCGACCAGTTTGCCGGTGGCATCGACCACGGCTACTTTGACCCCTGTGCGAATGCCCGGGTCCAGCCCCATCACGACGCGCGGCCCAGCCGGCGCGGCCAGCAGCAGATCGCGCACATTGTCGGCAAACACTTTGATGGCTACTTTTTCCGCGTCTTCGCGCAGGCGCGCAAACAAATCGCGCTCCAAGCTCAGGCTGAGCTTGACGCGCCAGGTCCAGGACACGCATTTACGCAAAAAATCATCGGCTGCACGCCCCTGGTGGGACACTTGCAAGCGCAAGGCCAAGCGCGCCTCGGCCATGGAAGGGACGCCAACAGGGGGCGCTGCATCGGGCAACTCCGGGCTCACTAATTTCAGGTCCAGCACTTCCAGCGCCCGGCCCCTAAACGCGGCCAGCGCCCGGTGCGAGGGGACACGCGCCAGCGGTTCGTCATAGTCAAAATAATCGCGAAACTTGGCCACATCGGCGTTCGCTGGGTCTTTGCCTGCAATCAAACGCGCGCGCAGCAGGCCTTGGTCCCACAACCATTCGCGCAAGTCCTGCACCACGGCGGGCACTTGGGCCCAGCGTTCGCTCAGCAAATCGCGCACGCCATCGAGCACTGCGGCAACGGTCGAAAAATCCGGCAACTTGTCTTCGCCTTCTTTGGCCTCGCGCCAGGGGATGACAAAGGCAGCGGCGGCGTCCTGCGGCACCAGATCGTGGTCTGCCAGCAAGGCATTTGCCAGGGGCTCCAAGCCCGCCTCACAGGCCAACTGGCCTTTGGTGCGACGCTTGAGTTTGAAGGGCATATAAATATCCTCCAATTCCTGCTTGGTAGTAGCCGCTTGGACCAAGGCGTCTAGGGCTGGCGTCCATTTGCCCTGCTCTTCAATGGCGCGCTGCACCACTTCGCGGCGTTGCTGGAGTTCGCGCAAGTAAGCCAGACGTGCTTCGAGTTCGCGCAACTGGATATCGTCCAGCCCGTCGGTGGCTTCTTTGCGGTAGCGGGCAATAAACGGGACGCTGGCGCCACCGTCGAGCAAGGCCACTGCAGCCTCTACTTGCTGGGGACGGACGCGGATTTCCTGCGCGATTTGCGCAATGATGTGGTGCATGGGGAACAAGATGTAAAGAATGGGGGCACGCAGAACAATGCATGGGGCGAACCGAAGCGCCCCGTTCGGGGGCCGCGGACGCAAGCGCGCTGATTATGCCGTCCACCAAGCACAGTGATCTAGCTGGCGGCTTGCCAATCCATGCGCAGCCAGGGAAGACGCATGGCACTGCGTTATTGCCCATCGACAATCGGTCTGGCAGGCACCCGATACAATCCAACTTGACGGGCCTCCCCGCATGGTGAAGCGGCCAACCGGGTCAGGTGGGGAACCAAGCAGCCCTAACTGTGGAGCCAGTGCCGGGGTCAGGCTCGTCAACCTTTTTCTCTTGGGTGATCCAGGTAGCGCAAAACACCTTGTGCTGCCACACGGCCCGTGGCCAGGCAAGCGGTCAGCAAATAGCCCCCGGTAGGCGCCTCCCAATCGAGCATTTCTCCAGCACAAAACACGCCGGGCAGATGCTCCAGCATCAAATCGGGCGTAAGCACTTCAAACAAAACACCGCCCGCCGAGCTAATGGCCTCGTCCAGCGGACGCGCCGCCTGCAAGCGAATAGGCAATGCTTTGATCGCAGCGGCCAAGGCGCTCGGCGCTGCCATCGTTTCAGCGCTCGTGCACTCGCGCAGCAAAGCGGCCTTGATGCCATCCAGATGCAAACGGCTTTTCAAATGGCTGGACAGCGAACGCGAACCGCGTGGATGCGCCACTTCGGCCAGCACGCGCTCTGCGCTAAGTGCCGGTAGCAAGTCCAGATAAAAAGTCGCAGCACCGTGGAGCGCTAATTCCTCGCGCAAAAAGGCCGATGCGGCGTACACCAAACTGCCTTCGACGCCGCTATCGGTTGCTACAAATTCACCTTTGCGATCAAACACAGGAGGGCTCGCAGGTGCGCCCGGGATGCGAATGGCCACCGACTTCAAGGCTTGCCCGGCAAAGCGCTCTGCGAAATAGGTGCTCCAGCCGCCTGCCACATCGAAACCGCAGTTCGAAGGCAATAAGGGCGCCACGGCAACACCGCGTTCTGCCAGCAAAGGCACCCAAGCACCGTCCGAGCCCAAGCGCGCCCAACTGCCGCCGCCCAAAGCCATCACCACCGCCTTGGCCCGCACCCGCAGCCCACCCTGGGGACGGGTGAAGCAAAGGCATCCCGCTGCATCCCAACCGATCCATCGGTGGCGCATATGGAACTGCACCGCCACCCCAGGCTGCGGGTGGCGCAAGCGCTGCAACCAGGCCCGCAGCAATGGCGCGGCCTTCATGTCCGAGGGAAACACGCGCCCTGAGGAGCCGACAAAGGTGTCAATGCCCAAATCCTGCGCCCAGCGCCGCACGCCGGCCGCATCCATACCGGCCAGCGCGGCGCTGAGGGATTCGCGCCTTTGCCCGTACCGGCCTGCAAACGCGTCCACACCCTCCGCGTGGGTCAGGTTCAAGCCGCCACGCCCGGCCAGCAAAAATTTGCGACCCACCGAGGCCATGCCATCAAACACATGCACCTGCACGCCAGCTTGCGACAAAACCTGCGCAGCCATCAGTCCCGCCGGTCCGCCACCCAGGATGGCGACCTGGCACTCCTGCGCCGCGACCTGGCCGCTGTCGATGCCTGTCATGGTTGTTCCTCTGGCAGCACGGGCTCTATGCATTGGCCGGTCGCGCTTAAAAATGCAGCCCGTACCGTCTGGCCGGGATAGGCTAGCCGCACGGCTGCGCAATACGTGGCTAACTGGGAGCACAAGGCCGAATCCAGCTGCGGTTGTGCCGCGCTTTTGTGGTCCAGCACCCACCAATGGCCGGTGTCATTGCGTTGCACTAGGCGGTCTATGCGAAGGTTGCGCCCGCGGTAATAAATGCTGATTTCATTGCCTTGCCACCGCAACCATTGCGCATCCCAGGCCCAAGCGCCCTCGCCTTGCACAATGGCTTGCGCACCTTGGGCCGCGCGTGCCATGTGCACGTCATCCAGCGCGAACTGCATTTGCGCCAAGCGCCATGCCGGCGCGCTCCATAAGCCGCCCGCTTCGCCCTGGCCGGGCGCATAGTTTTCCAGTAAACAATGCATAGCCTGGCCGATGCGCGCATCCAGATCGGCATCTGCATCCGGCGGCACAGGCAGTGGCGCAGGCTCTGCGATGCGGCGCAAGGCCACTGGCAACAAGGGCAAATCATGTACCTGCCTACCTGCCCACCCGCTTTCAGGCGACGCGCTTGCGGCTATCGCGTCGGGCACGGGATACACCTCCTTCGCATGGGCTTGCAATTGCTTCCACCAGCTGTGCGCGTTGTCGTGGTGCGGCTGCATAGAAGAGAACACCAAACCCTGTTTGGCGCGGGTGATCGCCACGTACAAGGCATTGTGTTCCTCTCGCCTACGCGCTAGGTGCTCCTGCGACAACAAGTCTTCGCAGCACGGCGGTGGCTTGGACTCGCTGGCCAAAAACACAAAGCGGCGCGGAAAATCATCACGCCCCGGCCACTGCACCAAAACGCCCATGGTCGGGGGTTTGGGGCTTTCACTGTCGCAGTCCAGCATCAGAACCCAAGGCGCTTCCAGCCCTTTGGCGCCGTGCACGGTAAGCAGTTGTACCGCATGGGGCGCGGCCGCCTGGGGCACGGGGTAGCCACCGGCGCGCAGTGCACGCACAAAGCCATAGGCCGTCAAAAAACGCCCGCCGTCCACGGCCAGCGCGGCGCCCAAGAGTGCATGCAAATGCGCCTGAACGCTGGCGGCCTGGGCCGGGGGCACGGTGGCCGTATAGGCTGCCAGTACATCGGCCTGGCGGTAAATGGCGCTCAATGCATCGTGTGGGGGTAATTGCAACAGCAGGCTTTGCCAGCGGCGCAACTTGTCAATAACCGGTGCGAATACCTGCGCCAGCGCTGACGGTAGTGGCGCATCACTGAGCAATACAGCCAGCCAGCCCTGCGTGCGGTCGGCCCCACTGGCCTGCAAGTGCTGCACCCATTGCACTAGCACCGCATCGTCCAGTCCAAAAAGTGGGGATTTCAAGGCCTGGGCGAGTGAGACATCATGGCGCGGGGACACCAGTGCATCGACCAGGGCTAGCAGGTCTTGCACCACCGGCAGTTCACTCAGTTCCACTTTTTCTGCAAATTGCGCGGGTATGCGTAGAGCGTCCAGTTCCTGCTTGAACAAGGCCAGGCGTTCGCGTTTGCGGGCCAGCACCATCACATCAGCCGCTTCCCGAGGGCCCGTGTCGCCCGCAGCGCCACCCGCCAAGCTGTGGGCCAGCCAGCGTGCGGCTTGCCGCGCTTCCTGCACTTTGCGTTGGTCCTCCGGACTGTGGCGCGGCATGCTCAGGGAGTCGCGCCATGGGCTGTCTTCAGGCTCATCGGGGCCTGCGTCACTGGCGCGCATGTCTTTGCGTACCTGGGGCAATGCAAGTACACAAGCGGTAGACGTGGACGCGGTGGTGTGCGTCCGAAACCCGTCAAACCCGCCGTCCACCGCCAGCGGCGTGAACACCGTATTGACCAGTTGCACCACACCTTGCGCGTTGCGGCGGGTATGGTCGCAACTGAGGCTGTCGCCTCCCAATTGCTCGGTAATAAACAGTTTGGCATCTTGAAACACCTGGGGCTCGGCACGGCGAAAGCGGTAAATGCTTTGCTTAGGATCGCCGACGATAAAAATTGACGGAGCCCGCGCAGCCCCCGCATAACTGCCAATCCAGGCCTCCAGCGTCTTCCATTGCAGGGGGTTGGTGTCCTGAAATTCATCGACCAGCAAGTGCCGCACTTGCGCATCCAGACGCTCGCCAATCCATGCACCACTGCGCGCGTCGCAGAGCAAGCGTTGCGCTGTCAACTCCAGGTCATTCATATCCAACCAAGAACGCTCACGCTTCAAGGCTGCATAGTCTTGCAGCAGGCCACGCGTCAGACGTGCCATGCGCTGCTGATGCTGCCAGGCCCGGTGCTGCAATTGCGCACGGCGGATGTCCAGCAATAGTGTTTGTGCCGCCTGGATATCAGCCAAGCCGCTTAGCTTGTCGCCAAATGCACGCGGGCCATCCACTTTAGTGAGCAGCGAATCAAATAGTTGATCGGTGTCCGCGCTTTGCAAAGCCTGCTGCAATTGCACACCCCTGGCCGCAAAGGTTTTCTGGCTGGCTGCGCCTAGGGCAAGGGCCGCTGCGCCCAACACCGTCTTTGCCACCTCACCATCCAACACCTCCAAGGGCTCCTGATAGGGCGCCATCCAGGCAAAGCGCTGCGCGACGGTTTGCACCGATGCATCGACCACCCCTTGCGCATCGGCCAGGGCAAATTCCACGCGCTTGGCCAGGGCGGCCTCCAAGGCCTTGAGGGTCTGGTGGCGACCATAAACGGCGACCGCATCTTCATAGTCCTGGCGGGCAAGCGGGTCTTGCGCCACGCGGCGGTGAAAACGCCGCCATAACTGGGACACCGCGCGGCTATCGTCTTCCAGCAATTCATACTGCGCTGGCAGTCCCCAGCGCATCAGCTCACCCACGGGTGCATTGCGCACCAGGGTGGCAAACCAGCCGTGGAAGGTACGCACCTGCACCGGCCTATCCGCTTTCAATAGCAAGTGGTGCAGGCCGCGTAATCGCACTATCTGCTCGGCACTGATATCCGGACCCAGACCCCGATCGCGCAATGCTTGCTCCAGTTGCGCATCGCTGGCTTGGCTGAATTCCTCTACCCAGGAATAAAGGCGCTGGCGCATTTCCCCGGCGGCTTTTTTGGTAAAGGTGATGGCTAGCAACTCATGCGGCTGCGCCCCTTCGAGCAAAGCGCGCAGCATGCGCGAGACCAGCATCCAGGTCTTGCCCGCGCCGGCACAGGCCTCGACCACGACGCTGCGCCGAGGATCACAAGCCATGCCATAAAACGCCGCTTGCGACACGCGACGCCCGCTATGCGCATAGGCCGCGCCAGTCTCATCCGCTCCACCTGTAGGAGCCGTTGGGCGATGTATTGCGTCTGTCATGCCACGGCCCAAAAATCCTTGCGACACAATCCGCGCACCTTGCAAAAATCGCAGGTCGCGCCCTCGCCCAGCGCGGGCAAGACGGCACCGCCAGCGATGCGCTCCATATCGTTATCTATGCCATTGAGCAAGGCATTGCGGGCATGCAGCAAGTCCGATTGCGCAATGGTTTTGCAGCCCTCGCGTTCGTGAAAACTCAGGTAGGCGCCTGCGTCATCGTCCTTGCCATGCAGCGCCGCATAAAAAGCCATTTGCGTGTCTTCCAGGGGCTGCTTCACCCGTTTGCGCGTGGCGTCGGGCGATTCGGTTTTGTAATCCAATATCAGGCTGGCTCCGTCCGCGCTGCGGTCTAAGCGGTCGATCCGCCCTACCAGGCTTACGCGGGCCAGAGGCCGCTCCAACTGCAGCTCCGCCTGATCAAACACCATGCCAGCAGCCGCATGCTGTTGACGCCACAGCAAATAGCCTTCGGCCATGGTGCGCCAAGCGGAAGAAAAGGGTAAAAACTCGTCCGCGTCCAAGCCCAAGGCTTGCGTGGCTGCGTCACCCGCACGCTCTAGCAGGACGCGCTGGTGCGCGTCATCCGCCTGCGGTAGCGCCTGCATGGCCCGCTCAAAGTGCTCCAAAACCCGATGCAGCCACTGCCCGAAGTCGCGCTTGTCCACTTCGCTTTCCAGTTCTTCGGTGCCATACAGCGCCAATTGGCGTTGCGCGAAAAAACGATACGGGCAATTGCGCAAGTCTTCGTAGGCGCTTTGGCTGAGTTTGGCGGGAATCAGGCCGGGCGCGCGGGCTTGCGGTGCCCGCAGTGGCCGTGTCGCAAGCGGCCGCAGGCTGCGCTGGTCCGCGCCCACGGGAAGCGGCCCACTAGCGAACAGTGCGCGCACCAAAGGGCTGGCCGAAATAGTTTCACCGGCATCGTCACTGGTGCGCCAAAAAATATCGCAATGGGGATGGTCCAGCGCGTGTAAAAACGCCTGTTCACTGGCCTGTGCCAGCGCACTGCGTTCGGGCAAACCCAGAGCCTGTCGCTGCCCCGGTGTCCACAAGCTACGGGACTCTGGCACCCGTGGCAGGCGTATGTCGTCACAACCGGCCAGCACCACCGCCGCAAACGGACGGGCCAGAATTTGGCTCATCGGCAATAAGACCACCTGCTCATGCGCGGGGTAGTCCGGGCGATAGGTGTTGCCTTCCAGCAGCGCTTGCATCCAGCTACTGAAATCGGCTGCGTCCATCGCTTGGCCACCCCACAGGGTTTGCGCCTGCAAGCGTTCACGCTGCAGCGGGCTGTCCAAGCCACTTAGGGCCAGTAACTGCAGCCCTGCGGCGTCTTGTTCAAGCGTGTCCCACATACCGGCATCGCGCAAAGCGTGCTCCAACACGCCCAGCCATTGCGCCATGCTGCGGCGCCCGCTAAAGGCTTGCCGCAAGGTATCGGCAGCGCTAACACACTGCGCAATAGCGTTGGCATCCGAACCCTTGGGGCGCTCGGTACCGGACAGCCGCTGTGGCACTTCACGCCAATCGCGCAATTGGTAGCGCCGCAAATACGCTTCCATGGCGGCACTGGCAGGCGCCAAGGTGGGGGCCAGCTTGAGCCAGGCCAGCACCGCATCGCTGGACGCATTCCAGACACTGGCGCGCAGCAAAGCAGTCACCACAGCGGCCGCATGGGTGGTGGAGAGCATCCAACCGGTTTCGTCACGTACCATGGCGCCCGCTCCATCGAGCAGGGCCTGAATGCGTCTGGTTAACGCGCGGTCGGAGCAAATCAGCGCCAGTGGGTAGCGATCCGCCGCCACATGCGCCAGCACGCTGGCCGCTACGCGCTGCGCCTCTTGGGCCGCATCAATGCAAGCGTGTAACTGAGGCGCAAGGCCGTCAGCGGCAGTTTCGGCGACGAGCGGCATGCGGTGCAGGCGCTCGCCCCATATACCTTGCAAGCCCTCCAGCAAAGGATCGCGCGACAAGCCTTCGAGCGCCAGCACGCAATCCACACCGGCACGCGCATGCGGGCTAAAGAGTACGTCGGTGGCATAACGCGAACTGGCGGCCCATTCCAAGGCCGCTGCCATGGCGATGGCTTCCCAGCCCGCACCCGGCCCGGACCAGCCACCCTCACACGCATCGCGGCTGGCCTGGGCCCAGGCCGCACGTTCAGCGGGCGCACGGGCTGCCGCCAAGGGTGCGACCTCTTGCGCCGCGCTCACCATCAAGGCGGCCAGCATATCGATCTGCTCCGCGCTGTAGCGGCCGCGCCAGGTGTGTAACAGTGCCCGCGCCGTCAGGGTATCGGCGGCCTTGTCCCGGCGAATATCGGTGGGGCCCGCCTCAAAGGGCGCTAGGCTGGCGCTCCAGTTCATCGAAGTCTCAAAGCGCGGGGCGAAGCCGTCGGGAAAGCGCGTCGACCACATCAGCTGGGCTTGGCGCAAAAGTTGGGCATAGGGCAACAAAACCACGGTACGGCCGGGGTGGGCGCCCAGCGCCGCGATGCGTGCGGCCATGGCGTCGAGCAAACCGGTATCCGGCGCAAACCAGCACCAGGCGGCCGGCAAGTCGCGGGGCAGTGTGCGCTCGGACCCAGGCGAAACCGGGAATTGCCCCTTGGGATGGGAATTTTCTATGCCGGTCATAGCAGGCGCCCAAAAACGCGAGGGCTTGTTTCTGTCACAATCGATTTCATATACGCGGTATTCACCACTTCCTGAGGAAACTTCCATGGCCAGCGAACTCGTCAAACACATCACC
>CANKNK010000052.1 GCA_947483455.1 Comamonadaceae bacterium
TATTGGAATCCCGCTTCCCGCTATACCTGCCCAGACCACTTCCAGCGCGAACTGAGCACGCTGTTTAGCGGCCAAGTGCCGCTGCTGGCGGGCTTCTCGCCCGACCTTCCCGCCCCGGGCGCTTGGTTTACCTGCGACCTGCCCGGTGCGCCCATTTTTTTGACGCGCACGGTAGACGGCAGCGTCAAAGCATTTTTGAACATTTGCCGCCACCGGGGATCGCGCCTGGTGGGTTTTGCGTTAGATGCCCAAGGCCGCTTTGTAGAGCACCGCGGCCAGTCGCAGCACAGCTTTAGCTGCCCCTACCATGCCTGGACCTATGACAACAGCGGCACCTTGATTCGCCACGCCAACGACATGGGTGGCTTTGCCCAATTGCAAACGCGCATGGACTGCGGGCAGTTCAACCTGATCGAAGTGCCCTGCCTGGAAACCGGCGGGATGCTGCTGGTGCGCCCCCAGGGCAAGGAGCCCATAGACGCACAGCGCGACACCTTTGGCATGCACAGCCGCATGGACGAATTTGGCTTTGGCAATTTTCATTTTTACCAAGAGGTGTTTTGGGACTTTGCCGCCAACTGGAAATTGCTGCTGGAAACCTTTATGGAGGGCTACCACATCGCTGCCCTGCACCGCAACACGCTGGCACCGCGTTTTCGCTGCTACCCGGTGATTTACGAATGCTTCGGCCCGCACGCGCTGTTCCCGCTGCCGCGCAAAAGCATTAACGACCAACGCGATTTGCCAGAGTCTGAATGGTCGGTGCTAAAACACGCCTCGACAATTTTTTCGGTGTCTCCGCATGCGGTGCTCAATATCCCGATGGACGGGCATATGGAGTTGTGGGATTTCCAGCCCTTGGACGTAGGCCGCACGCGGGCGCGGGTACGGTTTTATATTCCCGAGCCTATTGCCAGCGAAGCCGATGCGGCGCGCTGGAACAAGAGCTGGAAAGTCTCCACCGAGGTGATATCCGGCGAAGACTTTACCCAGCAGCAGAACATCCACATCAACCTGGCCAGTGGCCGTTTGCCAGGCGTGGTGTTTGGCCAAAACGAGCCCATGCTGTCGCACTTTCACCGTGAGTTGGGCAAGCTAACGGGCGTGCCGGATGCGCCTTTGCCAGAATCTTTTTTTTAGCGCTTTGGCCCACGCTAAGCGCTTCCTCGCTCAATACGCAATAGGCAAACTCATCGCCGGGCTCTGGTGCCAGGCCCAGTAGGTATCGGACAGCTTGCGGGTGACCGGGCCGATGGCGCCATCAGCCACGTTCTTTCCATCGATACGCGTCACTGGCAACACACCGCCGCCGGAGCTGGAGATAAAAGCTTCGTCCGCCGCGCGAAATTCGGTAGCGCGCACAGGCCGCACCTGCACTTGCAAGCCAAGGGACTGGGCAATCTCTATCACGGTGCGCCGGGTGATGCCTTCGAGCATGCCCTGGTCCGGGGTAATGAGCTGGCCCGCGTGGACACAGAAAACATTAAAGCCAGGTCCTTCAATCACATGGTCTTTGTCGTCTACCAGCGCGACGGTGTCGGCGCCACCGTCCAAGGCATCGAGCAAGCCCATGGTCAGGTCATTCCAGTGGTAGTTTTTGGTCGTCGGATCTACGGATGCCGCCGGTATGCGCTGCACATGGCTGATACGCAAATGCAGGCCGGCGGCGCGTTGTTGCTCGTTTGCAATCCAGACAAAAGGCACAGCAAACGCATAAAACTGGTTTACCGCCTGACGCGGATCACGCGAACCCCAGGGCGTTTGCCCGCGCGTACACAGCATCTCCACATACGACGCTCGCAAGCCGCTGCGGCGCACGCACTCGCTCAGGATGGCGGTAATTTGCGCATCGTCCACACCGGGCGCTAAGCGCCAACGCTGGCAACTGCGTGCAAAGCGCTCCAAATGCGCATCCAGGCGAAAGAACGCGCCGTCCCACACAGTGACCACATCGTAGGTGGCATCCGAATGTAAAAAGCCCAGATCGGTGATTGGAATACTGGCTTGCCCAATGGGCATATATTGTCCGCGCACATAGGCGCAGCCTTTAGAAAAATCTTGGGGGATCTGATCTGACACAGTGAGCTCCTATTTTTCAATCCTCGAGGGCACAGTGTCGCCGAAATACAGGGCGCAGACGATCGCGCTGAATTCAGCCCTGTTTCGGACAAATAGCGCGTGCTGCGCTTTGGCAAGCCAATATTCCCGCCGTAAAGCTTGCAATTTACCAATGTGCCCGCATTTATCGAAGGTTTCGTTGGAAACCAAAAATCATCAAAAGGATTACCAAGGCAACCACGCTCATTACTACCAGGACGTGCCAAAGCAGCGGAATGTCTACAAAAGTGGGGCGTGATGGGCCAGGCAGTTGCAGATCGGGCGGTAAAGGGGTCAAAGCTGTGCGCAATCAGAGACAGGCCAGTGAAATAAATGCATGGTCGTCCATCTTATCGAGCCACGGCTTCTCTAGCATGGTGCCTAGCCCGTACGCGCTAAGCCGTGCGGGCACCCCGCAATCGCTCCGGCAACTGCCCAAAGTGGCGATGGCCTTGCATGCCTATGCATGCTTGGGCCTTGGCTTGTGTGCCAGCGTAAATGCGCCGGTATGGGTTCAAGTTGGCGCAAATGGGTGCCCCGTTAGATAGCCGCAACCCTAGGCAATAGCCAGCCAATAGCCAGCCAAGGGCTGCCATGTTGCCAAGCAGCGCAAGCGCCTGTGCCATAATCCGCGCCTTCGCTGCACACTGCCCGGGTGGTGAAATTGGTAGACGCAGGGGACTCAAAATCCCCCGCCGCAAGGCGTGCCGGTTCGATTCCGGCCCCGGGCACCAACTGATGGTCCTATCAGTTGCGTACAACAAGCATTGCTGAAGGGCCATTCGTTCCAAGTGGCCGTTTAGCCATCACCCCCCCATTGCCAGCTTCCAGTAACTGCGGTCCACGTACTTGCTTTGGTCCGTCAAAGCGCGCCCGCTCTCGCCTAGTTTGCTGCGCAAGTCCAAGACCGCTTGCACCGCTTTTTCGTCCAGTCCCACGTCCGAGAAAAACCCGGTTTGCGCATCGAGCAGCATGGCGCAGGACTGCGTGGCCACGGCTTCGCTCATGGCGGGTACTTTGCGCATCAACAGCGCTTGCGCCGCCTGGCGGTTGGCAGGGCTTTTCAGCCAGGCAATGGCGTCGCGGTAGGCGCGGATGAAGCCGATCACGGCTTGCGGGTTTTGTTGCGCCCAGCTGCGACGTGCCGCACCGACGATGCCCAAATAAGCCCCTATCGTTTGGCGCGTAGTCGCCAGCACATGAAAGCCCCGGTTTTTGGCTTGGATGTCAAAGGGTGCGCGCAGCATGGTCGCTGCATGCTGGCCTTCCATCAGCGCGGCAAAACGACGGTCAGTACCGCCAGCGCGGGCCCATTGCACATCGCCCTCGGCCACGCCACCCCTGCGCATCATTTCGCGCATGGCAAAGCTAAAGCCGTTGTTCATAGCATCCACCGACACGGTTTTACCACGCAAGTCGGCAATGGTTTTGACTTCCGGCGCGGCCACCAGGCTGAGGAATCCGTCGTCCGATCCCATAAAGCCAAAAAAGTCGGATGGCGGGTCAAACTTCACTTCGCCCTGGCCTTCTTGGTAGGCCACGATGTTGTCCAGCGCGGTGATCGCCACCTGGTATTTGTCTTCCATCATGCCGCTAAAGACTTGTTTGGAGTCCACGGTAATCGTGTGTTGCACCTCCAGCCCCTGCGCTGCGAAAAAGCCTTGCTCTTGCGCCGCCCACACTGGCAAGTTAAAGCCACCACCAAAGCTGATCAAGGCCAAGGCGGTCTTTGCTGGCGCGCTTTGGGCGTGCAGCAAACCGGGTGTGGCCAGCATCCATGGGCTCGCCGCGAGGCCCTGCAATAGGGTACGTCGTGTGCTGCGCATACTCTCTCCTAAGTTGAAATAGGTATAGGGGGTTCACACCTCACAAATAATACCCCCCGCGGCGCGGCGCCTTGCAGGGCAGGGCTTGACGCCCACCCCGGGGCACACCTAGCGACGCCAAACTAGAATGATTTGGTAACCACCCCCCAGGAGCCCGCCCGGATGGACTTTGTCAACGTGCACAACATCACCGACAAGGTGCAAGAGGTCATGGTCCGCGTGCCGGATCCGCGCTTGCGCCAGATCAGCCACAGCCTGATAGACCATCTCCACGCCTTTATCCGCGACGTGCAACCCAACCAGGCCGAGTTTGAACAGGCTTGCGAGTTTCTGGTGGCCCTGGGCCAGTCCACCGGCCCGGCCAAGAACGAGGTGATATTGCTCTCCGACATCTTGGGCGCCTCCAGCCTGATCAACCTGCAAAACGACCAGCCTGACGGCACCCGCAACCACCATACGGACGCGGCGCTGCTTGGCCCCTTCTGGCGCGCCCAGTCCCCTGCCATGCCCCTGGGCGCCAACATTGCGCGCGGCCAGGAAGCGCAAGACAGCAGTCAAAGCCTGCAAGTAGGGGGCACTGTGCGCAATGCGGCGGGCCAGGCGCTGGCCGACGCGGTGGTCGATGTCTGGCAAGCCTCGCCCGTCGGCCTGTACGAAAACCAGGACCCACAGCAGCCCAATATGAATTTGCGCGGCCAGTTCCGCACCGATGCGGCGGGCACTTTCCATTTTTTATCCGTCCGGCCCGCGGGCTACCCGGTTCCAGTAGATGGCCCCTGCGGCACATTGCTCAAGGCGCAAAACCGCCACCCCTACCGCCCCGCACATCTGCATTTCATGGTTTCCAAGCCCGGCTACAAAGTACTTGTGACCCAAGTATTTGCCGATGATGACGAGCGGCTTGCCACGGACGTGACCTTTTCTGTAGCCGACAGCCTGGTAGGCCGCTTTGCGCGCCAACCCCACGGCGCGCCGTCCGCATTCCGACTGGACTTTGACCTGGTGCTGCAAGTCGGCGATACCGTGTTTCCCGCCCCACCCATTCCCTAATTAGGCAGCCCCTCCCATGCGCTTTGAACCCCTGCACTCGCTACACGACCGCGTCGCCGTTATCACTGGCGGCAAAGGCGCTATCGGCTATGCCACTGCTGTGCGCTTGGCCAAATTGGGCGCACGCATCGTCTCGCTGGACCGCAGCGGCACCGAAGCCATGCAAAAGAAGCTGGACCAATTGCCGGGCGCTCCACAAGCGGGCTGGCATATCGCACTGAGCGCCTCGGTGACCGACAGCGCATCGCTGCGCGAAGCTGCCGCCCAAGTCCAAACCCGCGCCGGGCGCTGCGACATATTGGTTAACAGCGCCGGCTTTACCAAGGCAGTGCCCGCAGCCGACTTGGAATCGCTGGACGACGATTTGTTTGACGCCATCGTGCAAAGCAATTTGCGCGGTATGTTCGCCAGCGTGCGCGCGTTTGCACCGCTGCTCAAGGACAGCGGCGATGGGCTCATCGTCAACGTCTCGTCCATCGCCGGTTTTACCGGCGCCGGTAGCAACTTGGCTTATGTGGCGGCCAAAGCCGGTGTCGATGTGCTGACCAAGTCGCTGGCCAAAGCGCTTGCACCGCAAGTGCGGGTGCTGAGCGTTTCACCGGGCGTGGTGGACTCGAGCTTCGTGCCAGGGCGCGGCGCAGACTTCAACGCCAAGACAGCCGCCACCATGCCATTGCAACGCGTGGGCGTCGTCGAAGATGTAGCCAGCGCGATTGAAGCTTGCGCCACCACCATGCGTTTTGCCACCGGCACGCGCTTTGTGGTCGATGGCGGAAGGAGTTTGTGACATGTTTGATAACAAGACCTTCATCACATGCGCGGTCACCGGTAACCTAACCAAGCCCGAGCAAACGCCACACCTGCCGATTACGCCCGAGCAGATTGCCGACGAATGCCTGGCCGCGGGTGAAGCCGGTGCCGCGGCTGTCCACATCCATGTGCGCGACCCGGCGACCGGCAGGCCGTCGATGGAAGTGGATTTGTACCGCGACGTGGTGGATCGCATCCGCAAACGCAACACCGTGCTGGTGATCAACCTGACCACCGGCCCGGGCGGGCGCTTTGTGCCCGATGCGGATGATCCCAAGCACTACGCGCCGGGCACCACCTTGTTGCCGCCGGAAAAGCGGGTGGAACATATTGCGCTGATTCGGCCCGACATTTGTTCGCTAGACCTCAACACCATGAACAGTGGGCCCGATGTGGTGATCAACACCCCGCGCAATGTGCGACGTATGGCGGCAGTGATACGCGCCGCCGGGGTGATGCCAGAGCTGGAAATTTTTGACTCCGGTGACCTGCACCTGGCACGTGACCTGATCGCCGACGGCACGCTCCAAGGGCCGGGCTTGTGGACTTTTGTGCTTGGCGTGAAATACGGTTTTGCCGCCACGCCCGAAACATTGCTCTATGCGCGCAACCTATTGCCGCTGGGTGCAGTGTGGTCCGCTTTTGGTATTGGCCGCAGCGAGTTCCCGATGGTGGCGCAAAGCTGGTTGTTTGGCGGCCATGTGCGCGTGGGCATGGAAGACAATATTTTTCTGGACAAAGGGGTGCTGGCTAAAAGCAATGCGGAATTGGTGGCCAAGGCGGTTCACATCATCCGACAAATGGGCGCAAGCGTGGCCTCCTCCCTCGACATGCGGCAAATGCTGCAACTGGCGGGCGCATGAGCAATATCGCGACGACAGGCCACGCGCTACGCGTGCAGGCCCAAGCTTCGAGCATGGATATGCTGGTGCTGGACTTAAATCAACAAACGCCACCAACCCTTGCGCCGGGCGAAATTTTGGTGCGGGTGCATTCTGCGGGCGTGAACCCCAGCGACGTAAAAGCCACGCTGGGCTTTATGCCACAAGCGGTATTTCCGCGCACGCCAGGGCGCGACTTTGCCGGTGAAATTGTCGATGGCCCCAGTGGCCTGATAGGGCAAGCAGTGTGGGGTTCGGGCGGAGACATTGGCATCACCCGCGACGGCAGCCATGCGCGCTATATGCGGCTGCCGCAAGAGGCGGCTATTCCCGTACCTGCGGGCCTCTCCATGCAGCAAGCCGGTGCGCTTGGCGTGCCGTTTGTGACGGCCTGCGAAGGTTTTTCCCGCGTAGGTGGTGTGCAGCGCGGACAAACCGTGGCGGTGCTGGGTGCCAATGGCAAAGTAGGTCAGGCAGCCGTGCAAATTGCCAGCCGTGCGGGTGCGCGCGTGATCGCGGTGCAGCGCAGTGACCGGCTGGAAGGCTTTGCCAGCGGGCCGGTGGATGTGGTCAATGCCAGCGAAGTGGATGCCACGGCAGCGATCATGGATCTGACGCAGGGGCGTGGCGCCGACTTGGTGTTCAACACCGTCAACAAAGTCTATTGGACGCTGGGCAACGCCGTCATGGCCAAGTATGCGTCGCAAATTTTTATCATCGGCAGCAAGGGTGACACCGTGCCCTTTGATGTGTTTCGCTTTTACCGCAATGTGCATACCTTTGTGGGCATAGACACCCTGGTGCTAGGCTGCGTGGCCGCGTGCGAACGGCTGAACGCCTTGCGCGTGGGGTTTGAAGATGGCAGCTTGCAACCCTACCCGGTGGCCGCTGAAAACGTGTTCGGTCTAGACCAGGCCATGGACGCGTACCGCGCAGTGTTTGCCGGTGCCAGCGCACGCATGGTCTTAACTCCCTAAATTGCAGCAGCCACCATGAACATCACCCGCTTTGACCAGGCCCCGCCCTATACCGCGCCGCGCCATTTCGATATGCAGTGCCTGCGCTTGCAAGGGCACGAGGCCGGCCCTTCGCAAACGCTGTGGATGGGCGTTTCCGTTATTGCGCCCGGCGGCCACACCGGCCTGGACCCGTCGCCGCTGGAAAAACACTATGTGGTCTTAGAAGGCGAAGTCACTTTGGTCAGCGAGCGCGATGGCATCACCACCGAAGCGGTGCTTGGCCGCCACGACTCGGCCTGTTTTGCGCCGGGCGAAAAACGCCAACTGATCAACCGTAGCACCCGCCCGGCCAGCATCTTGCTGGCCATGCCCTACCCGCCCGCCACCCACGCAACCTGAATCACCCAACTGCATCACAACAAAAAGGAGCTTGCCACCATGATCACACGCCGCCTGTTCACCACCCTCAGCTTGCTGGCTATCGCCGCACTCGCAAGCACCGCCCAGGCCCAATCCGACTGGCCCAAACAAAGCATCAAACTGATCGTCCCGTTCACCGCTGGCAGCGGCACCGACATCATCGCCCGCGCCGTGGGCGAGCGCCTGTCTGCCGCGCTGGGCCAACCCGTGGTGGTGGAAAACAAACCGGGCGCCGGGGGTACGGTAGCGGCCAATATGGTGGCCAAGGCCACGCCGGATGGCTATACCCTCCTGGTTCATTCCTCCGGCCATGTGGTCAACCCTTCGCTCTACCCCAATTTGCCTTATGACACGCTCAAAGACCTGTCCGGCGTCACTACATTGGCCAGTCTGCCCAACGTATTAGTGGTCTCGCCCGCCAAGGGCTACAAAGATGTGAAAGACCTGGTCGCCAAGGTCAAAGCCAAGCCCGATGCGTTCAACTATGGCTCGGCGGGCAATGGCTCGGCCACGCATATCAACGGCGAAAAATTCCGCCTCGCTGCGGGCATCACCCCCACGCACATCCCCTACCGCGGCACGCCAGAGGCCTTGACCGACACCATGGGCGGCCGCATCGACTGGTTTTTTGCGCCCATCGTGTCCGCGCTGCCCCTGGTCAAAGACGGTAAATTGCAGGCTTTGGCGGTCGGCACGCCCACCCGCTCGGACGACCTGCCTAACGTGCCCACCACGGCGGAGGCGGGTTTCCCTGGCTCGGAATACACCTTCTGGGTGGGCATGATGGCGCCTTCGGCAACGCCTAAAGCCATCATCGACCACCTGCATGCCGAGGTCGTGAAAATCCTCACCAACAAGGATTTCAAAAACCGGCTCGATGTGATTGGCGCCACGCCCATGCCCATGGCGTCGGCCGCGTTTGACAATTTCATCCGCGTCGAAACCGAAGCTACTAGCAAACTGGTGA
>CANKNK010000053.1 GCA_947483455.1 Comamonadaceae bacterium
AAAGCATCCCTAAGATATGCCCTGCAATCCATCGCATGCCCGGCCAAGTAAAAAACCCACCAGCGACGCGGCTCAAAAACAAAGTACTCAGCAGGCTGGGGCATTCCAGAATGACCTGTGTGTAGCCAAAACGGCGCGCCAGCAAACCCAGCTTCGTGTCTAACTCAATCAGCATGGCGTCTATCGCCCGCTGATGACTGAGGTCTCCCGGATAGAGGGCTTGCACTTGCGGGTAGTTCTTGCACAGGTAGCGCAGAATGGGCGTGGAGTCCATCACAAATGTATGAAGCGTCGCATCGAAAATAGCGGGCACCGTGCGCCTGTTCATATGTGATGGAGAAGGATAGGCGAGAAGCTCTTTTTTGCTGAAAGCCTGTATGTCACACGTTTGCCAAGGCAGTCCGGCATAGCTGAGTGCTAATCGGATTTTTTCGCAATAGTGCGACCAGTGCAACTCGTAAAGCGTAATCATGTGTGTTCTCCCTGAACACACATTATCATTATTTTTTTGAAAAGTAATTTTTCAGAAAATGAGACTCGTGCAGTCTAGCGCGTAAACAAACGCGCACCAAATACATTAAGCAGCAAGCCCGCCATCAGCAGTGCGCCACCGACAAAGTGGACCGGCTGCATGGCTTCACCAAACACCGCCCATCCGGTGCTCAGGCCCACCAGGGGTACCAACAAGCTAAACGGTGCTACGCGGTTGGCAGGGTAGCGCGAGAGCATGCGTGTCCACATGCCGTAGCCAAACAAGGTAGCGGCCCAGGCCAGATAGGCCAGCGCGGCAAACGAGAGCCACTGAAAATCCAGTAAGGCCGCGCTAATAGCTTGCGGGCCTTCGATGAGGTAAGACAGGAGCGCAAAGGGCACAGGCGGTACCAAGCAGGCCCAGACCACAAAAGCCTGCTGATCCATGGGGCCGAAGCGTCCCAAAGCGCGCGTCACGATATTGCCAGCCGCCCACATGCTGGCAGCAGCGACCGTCAACGCAAAACCTAACAAGGGCATCTGCAGGCCGTGCGCACTACCTATTAAGACCAGACCGCAGGCCGCCAATATCAAACCTGCCAATTGGTGAATATGCCAGCGCTCCTTGAGCCACCAGGCGGCAAAAAGCATGGTGAAAAAAACCTGCGATTGCAGCACCAATGAGGCTAGGCCCGAGGGCATGCCCACATGGATAGCAGAGAACAAAAATGCGAACTGCCCGACTGAAATCGTCATGCCGTACAACACAAACCAGCGCAGCGGCACCGCGGGGCGACGAAAGAACAGCACGGCTGGAAATGCTGCAAGAATAAAGCGCAGACAACCGAGCATTAGCGGCGGCATACCGGCAACGGCGACTTTCATGGCCGCGAAGTTCAAGCCCCAAACCACCACGACCACCATGAGCAAGGCCAGATCCTTAGAAGGGATGGCGGGCGTGGCATCGCTTCCGACTGGGGGAAGTGGGTTCATGGAAGCGGTGAAAAATTCAAGTGGTGCGCGAAGCCCTTGCATCTTAGGTGCATTGCGCAACAGGCCTTAACTTCATTTGGAATGACTTAGCTTTGCTGTGCGCTGCTGGACTTGAGGCGATGTGGTGGCGTGGCGTCGGATTGCTTGCCTTAGGTCTTTAGGCCGCGAGCGTCTGCAATCCCTGCCAGCCTTCGCCAGCCATCCAGAGGGCGAGCAACAGCATTAAGAGGGTGGAAATATAGGGCGCTTTGGCCGCCCAATCGCCAAAGCCCGACCAACGTTTACTGGCCTGCCCCACACTCCACGCGGCCAACACGCCCGAAGCCACCATGGTGAGCGCCAAGCCAACGCTAAAGCTCAGCACCAGGGTCGCGCCCAGCGCGATTTGTTTAAGCTGCAAACACAGCAGCAGCACGGTAATGGAAGCCGGACAGGGAATCAAACCGCCGGTCAGTCCGAACACCAGAATCTGAGCTGTCGTGGCGTGACCAGAGGCAAAGCGCTGGGATATCTCTTGCGCATGCGCCCGGGCATGGGCGTCCATGCCGGGTTCTGCATCCTCCGTGGCTACGCTGTGCGTATGTGCCACGCCATGCGCATGGCCCCGAGTAGCCCCATGCGCATGTCCGTGTCCATGTTCGTGCACATGTGCATGGGGCAATCCTTGCTGCCACGTGCGGTAACCCATCCACAAGGCGGTAGCGGCGATCAGGGCGGCCGACACCAATTGCAAATAGGGCTCGCTCTGCGCGGCGTCCCACTGCCCGCCGAAATACAAGCCGCCCATGGCCACCGCCCACACGATGGCCGTATGTGACAGCGTGGCCGCCAGGCCCAGCAAGACCGCCTGTCCCACCGTGCCGCGAACAGCAATGATGAACGCAGCCATCATGGTTTTGGAATGCCCGGGCTCCAGACCGTGCAGCGCCCCCAGCGCGATGGCACTGGGGATAAACCACCAGACGCTACTGTTGCCTTGTTGCAACATTTGGACAAATTCGTTCATCGCTCGGACTATAAGCCCCTGCGTAAACCTAGGGTAAACCAGTAGATTTATTAGCACTCTCGGTCTTTGAGTGCTAATATTCAGACCTCAGACTAAAGGAGTCCCCTATGTCCCTTGCAATTGCCTCGAATACCGCTTTGGCCCCGGCCAATCCCTGGTCTTTGGTGCCACCGCTTGGCAACTTGGACGCTTACATCTCCGCCGCCAACCGGCTACCCATGCTGACGCTGGAAGAAGAACAGCGCTTTGCACGCCAATACCGCGACGACAACGACCTGGAAGCCGCCGGTAAATTGGTGCTTTCGCACCTGCGCTTGGTGGTGTCTGTATCGCGCCAGTACCTGGGCTATGGTTTGCCGCACGGCGACCTGATCCAGGAAGGCAACGTCGGCCTGATGAAGGCTGTCAAACGCTTTGACCCGGACCAGGGCGTGCGTTTGGTGAGTTACGCACTGCACTGGATCAAGGCCGAAATCCACGAATACATTTTGAAAAACTGGCGCATGGTGAAGGTAGCTACCACCAAGGCGCAGCGCAAACTCTTTTTCAATTTACGCTCCATGAAGCAGCGCTTCAAGTCCGACGATGCCGCCGCCGATATGGCGACCCACCGAGACACTCTGAGCCCGACCCAGGTGCGGGCAATGGCCGATGAGTTGAACGTCAGCACCGAAGACGTGCTGGAAATGGAAACCCGACTGTCGGGCGGCGACGTCTTGCTCGACCCGATGGCGTCGGATGATGGCGAAGAGGTCTATGGCCCGATTTCCTACCTGACCGATAGCAAGCACGAGCCGCTCGCGGTGATCGAAGCGCACCGGCGCGATGTATTGGCCTCCGACGGTATCGCCAGCGCATTAGAAGTGCTGGATCCGCGCAGCCGCCGCATCGTGGAAGAGCGCTGGCTCAAGGTCAATGACGACAACAGCGGGGGGATGACGCTGCATGAGTTGGCAGCCGAGTACGGCGTCAGCGCCGAGCGCATCCGCCAGATTGAAGTGGCGGCTATGAAAAAAATGAAAACCGCCTTGGTCGATTACGCTTAATTAGCGCAATCTCCAAGCAAGCTTTCTTTCTAGGCTAAGCACCCGCAAGGCCAAAAATAGTGTGAAGCTGTGACGCAGCCGCGCTGCTTCCGCCCTACTTCAAAGGCCCGCGCTGCGGGCCTTTTTCATTTCAGCAACTGTGCAATATCCGCGGCCAGTACCGGTGCGCCGCTGCCATAACGTGTGAACAAGCGCAAATGGCCTTGGGTGTCGAAGATATAACTTCCAGCCGAATGGTCCATGGTGTAACTCTCGGCACTTTTTCCCGGGACTTTTTTGTAATAAATTTTGAATTCTTTAGCCAGTACCGGCAACTGCTCTAAGGTGGGGCGCAAAGCCAAAAACATAGGGTCGAAATTAACCATATAGGCTTGGAGCAACTCCGGCGTGTCGCGCTCGGGGTCCAGCGTCACGAACAAGGCCTGCAGGCGCTCGCCATCGGCACCCAATAATTTTTTCACCTGTGCCAATTCAATCATGGTGGCCGGGCATACATCGGGGCATTGGGTGTAACCGAAAAACATCACCACCACTTTGCCGGCAAAGTCCGTGAGGTGGCGCACCTGGCCGTTGTGGTCGCTCAGTTCAAAGCCTTTGCCGTATTCGGCCCCGGTCACGTCCACGGAACTGAACGTGAGCTTGTTCGGGTTGCACCCGCTCAGCAGCAGCGCTGCCGTGCCCAGGCCCAAGCGCAGCACGCTACGGCGTTGCAACATGCCCGCCACAAAAGGAGCCGCCTGGTGTTTCATAAGAGGTAATGGTCCAGCAACAAAGCAGCGAACAAAGCGCTCAGATGAATCAGCGAAAAGCGAAAGGTCGCGCGCGCCAGGGTGTCCGAGTAATTGCGCAGCAGGCGCCAGGCATAAACACAAAACCAAATGCTCAACACTACGGCGGCGGCCAGGTACAGCCAGGAACTCATGCCGTACATAAAGGGCAGCAAACACGCGGCAAACAACACCCAGGTGTAGAGCAAGATATGCAATCGGGTGAACTCACTGCCGTGGGTGACAGGCAGCATGGGCAGGCCGGACTTGCGGTAATCCTCCACCCGGTACAAGGCAAGGGCCCAGAAATGCGGTGGTGTCCACAAGAAAATAATGAGGAACAAAATGAGCGCTTCGGGTCCGACATCGCCGGTCATCGCCGCCCAACCGAGCACCGGTGGCATGGCCCCGGATGCGCCACCGATGACGATGTTTTGCGGCGTCAAGGGTTTGAGGATGACGGTGTAAATCACCGCGTAGCCCACAAAAGTGGCAAAGGTCAGCCACATGGTCAGCGGATTGACCCAGAAAAACAAAATCGCCGAACCGGCACAGCACAAGAGCGCGGAAAAAATCAGGGTTTGCGTATTACTCAGTTCGCCGCGCGCCGTCGGCCGCCAAGAAGTGCGCTTCATCTTGGCGTCGATTTGCTGCTCCACAATGCAATTGAACGCAGCGGCGGCAGCCGACACCAGCCAAATGCCCAAGCAGGCAATTGCAGCCAGCCGCACTTGTGGCCAATCCGGCGCACCGGGCACGGCCAGCACCATACCGATGAGTGCGCAAAACACGATGAGCTGAATCACGCGCGGCTTGGTCAAGGCGTTGAACTGCCGCACCACAGACATGGTGGGTAACAGAGATGTGATGCTCGCCGGTGGGGTCACGTTGCTTTTCTCAATGTTGTTGGCAATGGCATAGGGCTGCGCATTTGCACATGGCTGACGCTCAGCAGCCACACCAGGCACGCCAGCATAGCGCCGGCGCCACCGGTATGCAGCACGGCAGCCAGCAGCGGCCACCCGAGCACTACGTTGCTCAGCCCGGTAGCCAATTGCAAGGCTAACAGCAATCCCAATAGCTGCATGGGCGCGCGCAAGGCCGGGTAAGCGCGAAGCTGCAAGAGCACAAGCGCGATCACCACAACGAGGACGCCAGCCATCCAGCGATGCACCATATGGATCGCCGTCAGCGCTTCAAAGCCCACGGGGCTGCCATCGGGCTGCAAGCCTAAGGGGCGCCAGAGCGTAAAGCCCTGTGCGAAGTCCATCGTAGGCCAATAGCTGCCTTGGCAGGTGGGGAATTCCATGCAGGCCAGCACGGCGTAATTCGTGCTAACCCATGCCCCCAGTGCAGCCTGCACCAGCAAGGTCGCCAAGGCCAGCCACAGGCCCGCGCGCACAGATGCTGAGACACGCGTGGCTTGCCGCGTACCCGACTGCAGCCACAGTTGTGCGGCCTGCAATGTCAGCAGGGCCAGCAGCACATAGCCGCCCAACAAATGCAAACTGACGATGGCCGGAAAAAGCTTCATGGTGACCGTTAGTGCGCCAAATGCACCTTGCACACACACCCACACCAAGGTCGTCAGCGCCCACGCTGGGTGGATGTGTGCGCCCAGTCGCAAGGCCTGCGCTTGGCGATGCGTGCGCCACGCGCTTATCGCCAGCAGCACGATCAGCATACCCACGCCCGATGCCAGATAGCGGTGCAGCATTTCGATCCAAGCCTTGCTATGGGTGACCGGGCCTTCCGGGTTGACCGTCTGCGCCAGCGCAATGGCGCCCAGCGCGCCAACCGGGCTGGCGTGGCCATAGCATCCAGGCCAATCCGGGCAGCCCAAGCCGCTGTCGGTCAAGCGGGTAAATGCGCCGAACAGCACCAAATCAAAGGTCAGGAACAAGGTGGTCAGAGTCAAGGCATAGTGCCAGCCCCCCGCTTGGCGGTAGCGCCCACGCCATAGCAGGTAGGCCAGGGGTATGGCAGCTACGGCCATGCCGATGAGCACAAGCTGGCCCAGTGGCGAGAGGTTCCAGAGCGCGGTGTCCATGGTGTTCACGATGAAGGCCTAGCGCCCGGGCGTGTCCCAAAAGGCGGAGGCTCGCAACAAGCGCTCCATATCGCGCTTGACTTTGGGAGCCTGATCGACATCCATCCGGGCTGGAAAACGCATCATCCAGTTACCCAAGGGATCGACTACGTACAAATGGTCTTGCAAAGCAGCACCCTGCTCCGGTCGTAACCAGGTTTGCAGTGGTGCCGCAGACACGCGCACGACCGTCGCAGTGGCCAAAGCGGGCAGCAGACTTGGCGCAATAGCCGTGTCATCCGTGACCAGCCACACCCAATCGACACGGTCTTTTTCCTTGCCAAGGCCTTCGCGCAATTGGCGCTGCATGTACAAATGGTGCTGGCACTGCGCCTGGCAGTCACCGCCGGCCACACTGATCAAGAGCCACTGGCCTTTGAGGGCGCGCAAATTGGTCTGCTTACCGCCCATCTCCAGCGCCTGCAGGTCCGGCAAAGGGGCTTGCGGATCAATAAGGGGGCCGAAATTTTGGCGCGCCTGCGGCCGCACCAGGTAATAGGTGACATACGAGGCCACCACGGGTGCAGCGCACACCAGCAAGACCAACAACATCTTCCAGCGGCCCATTCGGGTATGGGCGGCGTTCGCGGCCATGTCTTGCGGCGCGGGCATGGAATGCACCGTCAGGCCCAGTGGCTGGTCGCTTGAACTCTCAGTGGGGGCCATGGCTTGCAATATCCCGGGAAGTAGCCGCAGGGCGGCGAAAAATGTGAAACCACAGGTACAAGCCTGCTATCAGCGCGGACAGCGCAAACCACTGGAATGCATAGCCATAGTGCTTTTCAATACCAAAATTGACCACCGGCCATTGCCGACGCAGCCCCTGGCTGGGCGGTCCTGACTCGCGTACGGTGAAGGCCGCGAGTGGCAATCCGGTTTGAACCCGGTATTGGTCTAAGTCCAGATTTTGCCGTATCGGCCCCTCGCCCGGCGCACCGGGGGCATAGAGCTTGGAAGGCGCAAGGGCAATGTCGCCATCGACCGCGACCACACCCGCAGGCGTTTGGACCTCGGGCAACTGCTCGCGCGCTTCAAAATTGCGTGGCACCCAACCGCGCTGCACCATCAGTACCTGGCCTTGCGGCTCCAAACGCAAAGGCGTAAGGACAAAAAAGCCCACTTTGGCATCCATTTGGCGGTTGTCCAAGTACACCGTATCGTCGGGCAACCACCTACCTGTCAGGTGTACCGGGTGGTACAGCACACCACTTTCCTGCATGCGGCCCTGGGCGGCCAGCGCCAGCGTCGCGGCATTGTCCAATGGTGACTTGCCTGCTTGCGTCTGCATAGCGGCCTGCAAGCCTTCTTTTTGGGCGGCACGGTCCAATTGCCAAAATCCCAGCGCCACGCCCAGCAAGCTGAAAAAAACAGCGGCTGCCGTCACGCGATAGAACTTCGGGTCACGATTCAAAAGATAATCCTGTCCATGAGTTACTTTGTTGCCTTGGGCTTTTTAGCCGTCCTTGCCAGTTTGGCCACTGCCTTATTTTTCATGTTGCGCGGCGGAACCGGGGGGCCTCACAAGTCGCGACGCATGGCAAGGGCATTGGCGGTACGGGTGGGCGTTTCAATTTTGCTCTTTGCCTGCATTCTTTTGTCCTGGCAGGCCGGCTGGATTCAACCCACTGGCATACCCCCTGGGGCTTAAGCACAACGCCACTTGGCGCCAAACAAAAAGGCACCTCACGGTGCCTTTTTTGCGTCCGCAAGGCCTTACATCCAGTAGACCAGAATGTACAAACCGAGCCAGACCACGTCCACAAAGTGCCAATACCAGGCAGCACCTTCAAAACCGAAATGGCGCTCCGGGCTGAAATGGCCTTTTTGCAAGCGCAGGGTGATGAACAAAAGCATCAACATGCCCACGAACACGTGAAAGCCATGAAAACCGGTCAGCATAAAGAAGGTGGAGCCGTAAATCCCGGAGCTGAGCTTGAGGTTGTACGCCGTGTAAGCATGGTAGTACTCATAGCCCTGAACGATTAAGAAGGTAATACCCAGCAGCACCGTCAGCCACATAAAGCCAACGGTTTTGCTGCGATTGCCATCGATCAGCGCGTGGTGCGCGATAGTAAGGGTGACACCCGAGCTCAGCAACAAGGCGGTATTGATCGTGGGCAACCAAAACGGGCCCATGGTGGTGAAAGGCTCGATGATGCCGGCAGGCGATGCGGTTACCCCGGCAGCCAAGCTCGGCCAGACGGATTTGAAACCAGGCCATAAAAGTGCGTTGTCCAAGCTGCCCAGCGCGGGCACTGAGTGCGAGCGGGCCCACCACAGGGCGCTGAAGAAAGCGCCAAAGAACATCACTTCCGAAAAGATGAACCAGCTCATGCTCCAGCGGAAAGACAGGTCAATTTTGCGACCATACTGACCGGTTTCACTTTCGTGGACAGCCTCTCCAAACCACTGAAAAAGCACGTAAAACAAAAATAACATGCCAAAGGTCAAGGAGTAACGGCCCCAAGCTACCCCATTGATCCACTGGCCCGCACCCAAGATCACGAAGAACAAAGCCAGCGACGCCATGAAGGGATGGCGCGAAGGCTGGGGAACAAAATAATACGGTTTTGCGCCGTGTGCAGTACTACTCATTTCAGCTCCATTTTTCCAAATTCAACTCGAAGAACGCCGT
>CANKNK010000054.1 GCA_947483455.1 Comamonadaceae bacterium
ATTGATCATGGCGGCCTTGGTCGGGCCATAGGCCAAGCTATTGGGCAGGCCACGGTAACCCGCCACACTGGCGACCAGGCTGATATGGCCGTTGCCGCGGGCGCGCATGGCGGGCATTACCGCTTGCACTACATTGAGCGCGCCCTGGTAATTCACCTCCCAGTGACGGCGCATTTCCACCAAGTCCATCGCTTGGGCGCGCATGGGCTGGTAGTGGCCTGCGCAGTACAAGACCATGTCCGGCGCACTGTGCGGCCAGCACCGCTGCGCCACCTGCGCAACGGCCTGCGCGTCGCTACAGTCCAAGACCTGGGCGGTGCTGCCCGGATGGGCTTGGACAAAAGCCTGCAAGGCCTCTGCATTGCGTGCCGACACGGTCACCAGCGCGCCTTGCGCATGCAGGGCCGCAGCCGTGGCATGGCCGATGCCGCTGCTAGCACCCAGTACCCACACGGCCTGGCCGCGCCAATCGCGCAGGGGGGAGTTCAGAGCTTGCATCCAGGCCATGGTTTAACGCTTGTAAAAACTGAGCGTGACCTCGCCCAGCGGCAGGCCGAACTTGCGCATGCGTGCTTTATTGATCATCACGCGTTCATCGACCAGGTACATCCAGTCATCCATTTGTACTTCATAAATTTTTCCGTCCACTGGCAGTGCCAAGGTGTATTGCCATTGGAAGGTATTGCCTTGCGTGCGGCCTTGGGCAGTGCCGACCACATCGTCCGCGCGTCCGGTGTAACTGCCGTCCGGGCCTGCGGTCAGGCGCCAGATGCGCTTTTGTTTGGTCCCGTCGGAATAAGTGAAGTCCTCGTCCAACACCCCCTCGTTGCCCGTCCAGGTGCAGACCATGACCACCTTGAAACGCTTGACTACGGTGCCGGTGTAGTCGGTGAAGACGCCATAGGCGTCTAAGGTGCCGTTGAAATACTGGCGCAGATCGAGCACCGGTTTTTCCTGCGTATAGGTATCCAATTTTTGCGAGGCGCAAGCCCCCAAAGTGAGGGCCGCGCCGGTAGCCAGCGTCAGCGCAAATAAGCGACGTCGATTCATGGTTTTTTCCTAATGAACAAGAAATACAAAAGTGCAGCGGCCACCAGCTTGAGCAGGCAGGGCAACACACAATACGCGTAAGTGATGCTGCGCAATGCCGCTTCACTGCGACTGCCCGGCTCGTAGCCGGCATAGGACAGCAAAGGCAGGGACAGGCCCGCGGCCAGCGCCAGATTGAGTTTGGCAGCCATATTCCACCAGCCCCAGTAAATACCGCTGTCGCGCCCGGGCTCGGCTTGGCTGCTAATCAGCCCTGCCAGCATGGCGCCGGGGACCGTCAAGTCCGCAGCCATGCATAGACCCGACAGTAGGCAAATGGCGATAAATGGCAAGCTGTCGCCGCTGCCGAGTTGCCCGGCCCATGCAAAAACCGCTACGGACAAGCCCATGGACGCCAGCCACAGCGATTGCAAACCCCAGCGCGCTACCAGGCGCGAGACTGGTGCCATGGCCAGCGCAGCAGCCAGAAAATAACTGGCTAAAAACCAGGGCTCCATGGACGGCGGCGCCTGCAGCCGGTCCTGGACAAAAAACAAAATCAAGGTCGCGGGCAAGGCGCTGGCTATGCCATTGGCCAGAAACACGGCCAGCAAGGCGCGAAACGGCCGGTAGCGCAAAGGCGCTAATACGTGCAAGCCAGTGCCCGCAGCGGAAGCCAAGGGCGCTGGCGCCAGTACCGGTGCCGGCGCCGCAGTCCAGGCAAACCAGCCCAAGGCCAATGCCAGGCACAGAATGGTTGCGGTAACAGGCAAGCCCCAGGCCAGCGGCGCCATCGACGCCAGGATGACGCCAGCCAAGCCCAGACCTTCGCGCCATGCCACCACACGGCTGCGCAAAGCGTCGTCGCCCCCTAACAAAGCACCCCAGGACTGTTGCACCAAAGTCAGCGCGCTATAGCCCAGATAACAGACTAGCAAAGCGCAAGCCGCCCACACCAATAGGCCAGTGTGCTCGCGCACAGGCGGAAAAAACAAAGCCATAAATCCGGATCCCAGCAACAACGCCGCCATCGCAGAAAAGCGCAGCACCTGGGCTTGCGAGCGGGCAAACAAGCGGTCTATCCATCGCCCCAGCAAGGGGTCAATCAAGGCGTCGGCAACCCGCGCCAGCAGCAACAAAGCGCCAAGGCTGGCCAGTGGGAGGCCAAAACTGCGGGCGTAGTAATTGGGCAGGAACACATAGAGCGGCAAGGCCACAAAGGCCAGCGGCAAGGCCATCAGCCCGTAGCGCAGCCCCTGCGGCCAGCGAAATTCGGGCAGTCCTGCGCTTGCTGCCATTCAGTTCCCCAGGCCTAGCAATTGGGCGCGCAGGCGGGGTTCCTGTGTCGCCGGACTGAGCCAAATCGCAAAAAATGACTGGCTCAGCAAGGGGTCGTCAATGGCTTTATGCAACTGCCCATTAAAGTACATGCGCAAGCCCTTGCCTGGCAGGTGCATGCCCGTCAGGCGGTCGCCGGGCTTCACGTCGGGTAGTGTTCCGGTCAGCGCCTGCAACCACTCCGAATAACGCCCTGCGGGCAGCGCATCCAAGGCCTGCATTTGTTTGAGCGAGGTGTCAGCCAATAGGTTGCCACTGATGGAGCGCGCGTAACGGATCTCCAGCGCAAACGCATGCGCGCCAAAGCGCTCCGGCACAAACTGCGGTGCGGTCCACAAGCTGGCCTCATACACCGGGATACCCAACCAGCGCAAGCGCCCGCTACCGGCCAGGACGGGCTTTTCCAAGTCGCGCGCTAGCTCAGGCGGTGGCACGGGGGCACTGCTGGCCTGCACACCGCTACAAGTACCTAGCCAAACCATGCACAGCACCACCAAGGCTTGTGCAAAGGCATGCAGTGGCGCTTTAGGCTGCGGCATGGGGCTTTTGCAAGGTGTACTGCAAGACATCAATGTTGTCTTCCATAAATGCCGCTTCGCAGTAGCACAAATAGAACTCCCAAATGTGCATAAAGCGCTGATCAAAGCCCAGTGTTAGCACCTGTTCGCGCTGCGCCAAAAAGGCTTCGCGCCAGCGCTGCAGCGTCTGTGCATAGTCGTGGCCGAAAGCGTGCTCTTGCACCACTACCAGGCCCGCCGCACGGGCCTGCGCTTTGAACTCTGAGGGACTGGGCAGACAGCCGCCGGGAAAGATGTATTGCTGGATAAAGTCGGTAGAGGCCAGGTAGCGTTCAAATAAGTCGTCTGCAATCACAATACTTTGAATGCAGGCTTTGCCGCCGGGCTTGAGCATGCGCGCTACGGTGGCGAAATAGGTCGGCCAAAAGCCCTGGCCCACCGCCTCAATCATTTCAATCGAGCACACCGCATCGTAGGGCCCGTCCTGGATATCGCGGTAGTCTTGCAAACGCAAATCCGTCTGCGCCGCCACGCCCTGGCGCTGCATGCGTTCGCGCGCATAGGCCAGCTGCTCGGTGCTCAGGGTGACCCCGGTGACATGCGCACCGTGCTCTTGCGTTGCCATCTCAGCCAGTGCCCCCCAGCCGCAGCCGATTTCCAATACGCGCGAACCCGGCGCCAAGTCCACTTGCTGTAAAGCACGGCGCACTTTGGCGTTTTGCGCTTGGGACAAAGACTGCGTCAAGTCGCCGCCAAACAGGGCCGATGAATAGTTCATAGTCGGGTCCAGCCACAAGGCATAAAAATCATTGCCCAGGTCGTAATGGGCGTGGATGTTTTTCTTGCTGTTAGTGCGGGTATTGCGCTGAAGCAAATGCTTGATACGGTAGGCCAAGCGCCCCAGCCAACTGCCAAAAATCACGCGGTCCACTTCGGCGCGGTTTTGCACCAGCACGCGCAGTAAAGCCGTCAAGTCCGGCGTGGTCCAGTCACCATCGATAAAGCTTTCGGCAAAGCCGATATCGCCGGATTTAAGCGCACCCGTAAACGCATTCCAGTTATTGAGATGCAGCGTGGCGTGCGGGGTGGCGCTATCGCCAAAGCGCTGCACACTGCCATCGGGCAAATGCAGCGTCAGGCTGCCATGGCGGATTTTTTGGAGCAATTGCAGCACCGTGCGCGCAGCAGCAGGCGGGCGCATGGCGGCTTTGTCAGCACCGTATTTGGCAGTGGTTTGGTTCATAGGGGATACACACGGCTAGCGACTGACAAAGTTTGCAGGCGCAGGGGGTTGACGAAAAAAAGGGACGCGCTTGAGCGACAGGCGCAGCGCCTGCCAATGGATGCGCCAGACCACGGCAAAGGTCATCAGCGGATAGCGCCAGAGCGCATGACGTGCGGCTTGCGCGCTATAGGGTTGCAGTTGCCCGCTCACACTGGTTTGGATCACGGGGCCGCGCGCATCGTCGTAGTCCACGCGCGCCACGGTGCGGTCGCCTTGCGCGTTGACCATAAAGCGAAAGCGGTACTGGCCTTGCACTGGGCAAAACGGCGATACATGGAAGACTTTGTCCGCACGCTGCTCCAGGCCAAAACGGGCTTGCGAGAGCAAGTAGCAATGCCGCTCGCCAAAGGTGTTGTTTACCTCCACCAACACGGCGCGCAAGCTGCCGTCGGCGCGGTGGCAATACCAAAAACTAACCGGCTTGAAAGTGAAGCCTAAAACGCGCGGGTAGCAATGCAACCAGATTTCGCCGTCGGCGTCGGTAATGCCTTCGCTGTGCAGTAATTCCTCTAACCAAGCCAGCGCGCCGCCCTGCTGCGGACCGCGTCCGTCGCCGTGGTCGCTGTCGTAAAAACTCAGCGCGGCGCGGCGGTTGCGCGGCAAGTCGCCAGGGACGCTTTGCAAGCTGCGCATAGGCAGCATCAAAAAGTAAGTCGGGTAAGCAAAGGCGTGGCGCTTAGGCGCAAGCCGGGTGTGGCGCACCTGGCCAAAGCCGATCATTGCTTGCGCCGCTGCCATAGTCATCTACCCTTGCGCCAGCAAAGGCTTTAAGGCTTCAGCCACGGCCAGGCCCGATTTCAAGCCGTCTTCATGAAAGCCATAGCCGGTCCATGCGCCACAAAAATAGGTGTGCTGCCCGCCCTGGATAGCGGGCAAACGCTTTTGCGCCTCGGTCGCCGCCAGGTCAAACACCGGGTGTGCGTAGTCGAAGCGGCCATGTACCAAGGCAGGGTCTAGCTCCTGCGCGGGGTTGAGCGACACCACGACCGGCTGGCTAAAAGGCAAAGGCTGCAGCCTATTGAGCAGGTAATGCAGACAGACGCGTGGGCCATTTTCCCCATCGATTGCGCCGGCCGTGCGCTGGTAATTCCAGGCGGCCCAGGCCTTTTTGCGGCGCGGCAGCACCGACGCGTCGGTATGCAGCACCGCATGGTTGGCTTGGTAAGGTATGGCGCTCAGGGTCTGGCGCTCTAGGCCGCTGGCATCGGCCAACAGCGCCAATGCTTGGTCGCTGTGCGTGGCGATCACGACTTTGTCAAAGCGTTCGGTTTGGCCTTGTACCTGCACGAGCACACCATCGGCCTTGCGCTCTATCCATTGCACCGGCGCGCGCAAGCGTTTGTCCGCAATCCCCGCCAGAATTTTTTCGACGTAATGGCGCGCGCCACCTGGCACCGTGCGCCATTGGGGCCGGTTGGTCAGCGCAATCAGCCCATGGTTATGGCAAAAACGCACCATGGTGGCGACGGGGAATGCCAACATCTGGTCGGTAGGGCAGCTCCAGATACAGGCCAGCATGGGCAGGAAATACCAATCTTTGAACTCCTGCGAGAAGCCGTGCTGGCGCAAAAAATCTCCCAGTGGCTGCACCAGCTCTGCATCGGCATTGCGCAAGGCCAGGTCGGTCGCCAGTTTGTTAAAGCGCACCACGTCAAGCAGCATGCGCCAAAAGCGCGGGCGCAGCAAATTGCTGCGCTGGGCGAACACCGCATCCAAAGAAGTGCCACTCCATTCCAGCGCCGGGGCATCGGCAGTGGCGGCGGTTTGCACAGAAAACGACATGTCCGAATCCGCCGATGGCACGCCTAATTCGGCAAACAAGGCGATCAGTTGAGGGTAGGTGCGGTCGTTAAACACCAGAAAACCAGTGTCTACCCCGTGGGTGCGCTTGCCAGCAGGCGTGTCCAAGGTGATGTCCACCGTATGCGTGTGGCCACCAAAATAATCGCCTGCCTCCAGCAAGGTGATATTGGCCAGGCCTTTGAGCCGGTGCGCGGCAGCCAGCCCGGAAATTCCTGAGCCTATAACGGCTACCTTCATATACATGTCTCCAGTCGAGTTACTATACAGTAATAGCGCGACTACAGAGTCTCTTTTTATATTTGTCCGTTTCATACACGAATTGGTCAGTAATCAGCAGTCGGCAAAGCCAGACCCGCGGTAGTGGTTTAGGGCGCTGAAGTCCGCCTTGCCCGCCTAAAATCGAAAGTCATAGAAAGCACTGCATGCTCTACCCGGAACTCTTTAGACAATTGGAATCTGTACGCTGGGACATGGAGCGCGACATCCCCTGGGCCAGTTTTGACCCTACCGCCCTGTCCGACGAGCAAGCCACCACCATCAAAATGAACGCGATTACCGAGTGGGCGGCGCTGCCGGCTACCGAAATGTTTTTGCGCGACAACCGGGGCGACAGCGACTTTTCGGCCTTTATGTCTATTTGGTTCTTCGAGGAACAAAAGCATTCGCTGGTGTTGATGGAGTATTTGCGGCGCTTTAGGCCCGAGTTGGTGCCCACCGAGGCCGAACTGCACAATGTGCGCTTTGAATTCGACCCGGCTCCGGCGCTGGAGACGCTGATGCTGCACTTTTGCGGCGAGATCCGCCTCAACCACTGGTACCGCCGCGCCAGCGACTGGCATACCGAGCCGGTGATTAAATCTATTTACACCCGCTTAAGCCAGGACGAAGCGCGCCACGGCGGCGCCTACCTGAAGTACATGAAGCGCGCCATTCAAAACGTAGGCCTGGAGGCCAAAAGCGCGTTTGCCAAAGTAGGCGTGCTGATGGCCAGCGCGCGGCGCACCAGCCAGGCCCTACATCCAACCAATTTGCATGTGAACAAAGCGCTATTTCCCAACGACACGGTGCAAGCGCGCCTGCCCAACCCGGACTGGCTGGAGCACTGGTTGGACAAGCAAATTGATTTTGACGCGGTCTGGGAAAACAAAGTGGTAGAGCGCATACTGCACAACATGAGCCTTTTGATGGAACGCAGTTTTAGCACCGTGCAGGAACTCAACAAATACCGTAAAGAACTGGCGCGCGAGCTAGGCAGCGCCTTGGAGCCGAGCGCTTCTAGTAGCAAAACGGCATGAGCGAAAGCAGCAGCGCCGCCGCACCACCAGCCATGCTGGGCAAGCTGTGCGAACGCAGTAGCTTGGCGGCAGCACTGGCCAAGCTTCCCCGGCCCTGGGTATTTACCAACGGCGTGTTTGACGTGTTGCACCGCGGCCATGTGGTCTATTTGGCGCAGGCCCGCGCGCTAGGAGGCAGCCTGATCGTGGCGCTCAACACCGACGCATCGGTGCGCCGCCTGGGCAAAGGCGAGGACCGCCCGCTCAACAATGAAATGGACCGCGCCATCGTCATGGCCAGCCAGGAAGCGGTCAGCCTGGTCACCTGGTTTGGCGAAGACAACCCGCAAGCCCTGATCGCCGAAATCCGCCCAGATATTCTGGTCAAAGGCGGTGACTACCAGATGGAGGTGTTGCCCGAGACGGCGCTGATGCATACCTGGGGCGGCAAGGCGCTGGCGCTGCCTTTTGTGTCGGGGTACTCCACGACTGCGCTGGTAAAAAGGATTCGGGCGCAGGCTAGTTAAGCGCTTGGTAGATAGAGTTTTTGGCGCGCCGTGCGTGAAGTAGGGTGTAGTCCCAATGCCAAAGTTTTTGCGCCATACCTTGGGACTCCCAGTAAGGCGCGTACCGACCCGGAGCGGACAAGTCAAAGAACACAGGTTTTGTCTGCAAACAGCCTCTTACAGCTCCCGAGCCAGGTTCGGCCAAGTGCAGCATCTGCCCATACCTGTCACGGTGCTCAAGCTAAACCGGACTTGTACACACCCTTTACGTCATCCGTGGCATATCCACCACGCGCAAAGTAACCGTCGCAATAGCGCATACCTTGGCCTCACCCGCGCGCGTGGAGGTCACACTGACAGACACCACGCACAAAGTGCTTCCCGTCTGAACGCATTGGGCCGTTGCGGTGATCTTCTCGCCATTGGCCGGGGCCAAGTAGTTGATGTGCAAATCTACGGTCACTGCAATCTTGCCGGGGGCCAAGGTTGTGGTGGCCGCAGCGCCTGCGCAATGGTCGGCCAGGCCCGCAAGTACACCGCCGTGGAACGATCCGCTGAACTGCAAAAGCTCTGGCTTCCTGGCCAGCGCCAGCGTCACGACACCAACTTCAGCAGCCACAACCTCCACACCTGCCGCATGCGTAAATCCGCTGGCAGCAGTGACTGTTTTCAATAAATCCATCAAGTCCATCTAAAGATCCTCTCCATGCTTATGGTTTGAGATTGAACCATCGCCATGCAAGTGTCGGCTCCGAGCTTGCGTTCAGATCGTAATGCATGGCCCTGCGCAGTGCTTCAGGAAACGCGTCCCATCCAAGCATGAAATCTTCCTTGCGGGTCGTACTTTGCGCGCACCTGGTCTAGGCGGGCCAAATGGGCATCGGATACAAATTTTGCAGGGCGGCGCGCCAAATTTTCGTCGGCCAACTGGATGCCGCGGCTCCATGGCGCTAGGGTTTTCATATGGTTGGTTGCCCAGTGGATATGTTGGGATTCATCCACGCCATTACCCAAGCCGCAATACAGCGCGAGATAGCTTCGGTGCTCTTGCGAAAAGGCCATGTCCGGGCGCTGCACCGGGCCGTTCCAGTTGAGCCACAGCACGTGGCTGGGGTGCGGTGGTTGGGTGTCTGCGATGCTGCGTATCGCGGGCAGCAGCGGGGCGATCGGGGTATCCATCCACATGTTGTCGGCGCTCCAGCGGGTATTCGATAAAAACAAGGTTTTTTCGCCCGC
>CANKNK010000055.1 GCA_947483455.1 Comamonadaceae bacterium
CTTTGACTATTGGCTGGGGCCGCGACACCCGCGATAGCGGAATAGTTCCTAGCACCGGTCGCTTGCTCAAAGCAAATGCAGAATGGAGTGTGGCAGGGGATTTGACCTATCTGCGCGGTACCACCCAATTGCAGCAGTTTTTTCCGCTGAGCAAGCGCATAACTTTGGCGTTCAATGGAGAACTCTCGCTGGCCACCCCCACCAATGGCCAGTCCTATCCCCTGTTTAAAAATTACTATTCCGGTGGTATCGGGTCCGTTCGCGGCTTTGAGCCTGGGAGCCTGACCACAGGTGCGCAACGGGCGCTGAGTGCGGTGGCTACGGGTGGAACCAAAAAGTGGACCTTTAATGCCGAAGTCTTGTCCCCACTTCCCGGAGGTGGCAGCGACCGAACCCTGCGCGTATATGCGTTTTACGATGCGGGCGGGCTCTACGGACCCGAAGAAAGCATTGCCCTGGGGGATTTGCGCTCCTCAGTGGGCGTCGGAATTAGCTGGATATCGCCGGTCGGTCCTCTGCGCCTGGCCTATGCCAAACCTCTCACCCAGTTCGATAGCGATAAAATTCAATCTCTTCAATTCACAATTGGAACCACATTCTGATGAAACTGCTCTATCAAATACCTGTTTTTGCGCTTTCCGCGCTGGTCATCTCCTCCTCTTTCGCGCAAGAATCACGCATCGCCTATATCAATACCCAACGCATCACCACTGAGTCGGCGATTGCGAAGGCGGCGCAGTCTAAATTGGAGCAAGAGTTCTCCAAACGCGGCAAGGAGTTGGCCGATTTGCAGGCAGCCTTGAAAACCTTTGGCGAAAAGTTTGACCGTGACGCGCCGACCTTAACCGAGTCGCAGCGGGTGACACGCCAAAAAGAGGGCGCCGAACTAAACCGCGATTTGCAGCGCAAGCAGCGGGAGTACCAAGAGGACCTCAATGGTCGGCGCAATGAGGAATTGCAGCAAGTGCTGGAGAAAGCCAATAAAGCGGTGCGCAAAGTCGCGGATGACGAAAAATACGATTTAGTAGTGCAGGAAGTCGTCTATAGCAATGGGCGCCATGACATTACGGAAAAAGTTCTCAAGCTCTTAAATACTTCGGGCGCCAAGTAAGCTGGAACCCGCGACTTGCGTGCCTGACATCCTCCTGCACGATATCGTTGCAGCACTCGGTGGCGAGCTGCACGGGGATGACAACACGCGGATCGATTCGCTGGCACCCTTGGACAGCGCAGGCCCAGGAGCTCTAAGCTTTGTCAGTCACCCCAAGTACCGCCAAGGACTGGCAATCTGCAAGGCGTCCTGCGTTATCGTCCCTCCCGATTTGAAAGACACGGCCCTAGCGCGTGGGCCCTGCATCGTCTCCGACGCTCCCTACCTGTACTTTGCGCGCCTCACCCAATGGTGGCGCAAGGCCATGGACGCGCAGCGCGCACCGCTAGGTCGGCAGGGTGGTGTGCACCCTACTGCGGTAGTGGATGCTTCGGCCCAAGTGCATCCCAGTGCCACGGTAGGTCCTTTGTGCGTGGTCGAGCGGGGCGCTCGCATTGGCGCACTAAGCCAATTGCGAGCCCGGGTCACGGTGGGCGAAGATTGCAAGATAGGTGAACGCTGCCTTTTGCATTCGGGCGTGGTCATCGGTGCGGATGGCTTCGGTTTTGCACCGGATGGCGACCGTTGGGAAAAAATTGAGCAATTGGGTGCGGTTGCTATAGGCGACGATGTGGAAATTGGCGCCAATACCTGTATTGACCGCGGTGCCCTTCAAGACACGGTGATAGAAGACGGCGTCAAGCTGGACAACCTGATACAGGTGGGGCATAACGTGCGCATCGGGCGCAATACCGCGATTGCCGGCTGTGCGGGCATCGCCGGCAGCGCCGTCATCGGTCCGCAATGCACGATTGGCGGGGGCGCGATTGTGCTGGGCCACTTGGAGATTGCAGCCCATGTGCATATTTCTGCAGGCACCCTGGTCAGCAAGTCGATCAGCAAGCCGGGCCATTACACCGGGATTTTCCCACTCGATGACAATGCGAGCTGGGAGCGCAATGCCGCCTCGCTCAAACAACTACACCGCTTGCGCGAGCGCATAAAACAACTCGAAAGTGACGTCAAAAAATGATGGATATCCACCAGATTCTCAAACAACTGCCGCACCGTTACCCGTTTTTGATGGTGGACCGGGTGTTGGAAATAGACAAAGGCAAGACCATCAAGGCCTTGAAGAATGTCACTATTAACGAGCCTTTCTTCGAGGGGCATTTTCCGCACCGCCCCGTCATGCCAGGCGTCTTGATGCTCGAAGCGCTGGCCCAGGCAGCGGCCTTGTTGGCCTTTGACGCGCTGGACGCCTCACCAGACGATCAATCGGTGTATTACTTTGCCGGCATTGACGCGGCGCGCTTTAAGCGGCCGGTGGAGCCAGGCGATCAATTGGTGTTAGAGGTGGAATTGCTGCGCATGAAAGCTGGTATTTTCAAGTTCAAAACACGCGCCAGCGTGGCTGGAGAGACGGCCGTGGAAGCGGAACTCACCTGCGCCATGCGCAGCATCGCGCCCAAGGATTGATATGAGCGGCATTCATCCCACCGCACTGATTGCTGCGGGCGCCGAACTCGATGCGGGCGTTACCGTGGGCCCTTACACGGTGATCGGTCCCCATGTGCGCATTGGCGCAGGGACGACGATCGGGCCGCATTGCGTCATCGAAGGCCATACCACCATAGGGCGTGATAACCGGATATTTCAATTCAACTCGCTAGGGGCCATTCCCCAGGACAAAAAATATAAGGGCGAGCCGTGTGAGCTGGTCATCGGCGAGCGCAACACCATCCGCGAGTTTTGCACCTTCAACATCGGGTCGCCGGGTGATGTGGGCGTCACCCGTGTCGGTGACGACAACTGGATCATGGCCTATGTGCACCTGGCGCACGACTGCCAGGTCGGCAATAACACCATATTTGCCAACAACTCCCAACTGGCCGGCCATGTGCATGTCGGCGATTGGGTGATATTGGGCGGCTTTACGGTCGTGCACCAGTTTGTCCGCATCGGTGCGCACAGTATGACGGCCATGTGTTCGCTGTTGTTTGCCGATCTGCCGCCTTTTGTGATGTGCCAAGGTCAGCCTGCGGCTGCCCGCTCAATGAATTACGAAGGCTTACGCAGGCGCGGTTTTTCGCCTGAACGTATCGCCGGCGTCAAAGCGATGCACAAAGCTTTATACCGCCAGGACTTGAGCCTGGAGGCGGCACAAGCGCACATTGCAAGCATTAGCCAAACAGAAGCGCAATGCGAGCCGGACGTGCGCATGATGACCGACTTCCTAAAACAGACCAGTGCCCAACGCGGCATCGTTCGCTGAACGTGAGCCGCTCCGGCGCTGCGCTGAGTTCACTGGCCATGGTGGCGGGCGAAGCCTCTGGCGACCTGCTGGCCGCGTTGCTATTGCAGGCGGTACACCAGCGCTGGGCCGGCGTGCCTGCATTTGGGATCGGCGGCCCGCAAATGGCCGTACAAGGCTTTGAGGCCTGGTGGCCGCACCACAAACTGGCGGTGCACGGCCTTGGGTGGGACGTGCTGCTGCGTTACCGTGAGATTGTCGGCATCCGTAAACAGTTATTCGCGCGCTTGGCTGATAAGCCACCGTCGCTGTTTATTGGCGTAGACGCCCCCGATTTCAATCTGGATCTAGAGGCGATGCTGCGCGCACGTGGGGTCAAAACCATGCACTTTGTCTGCCCCTCGGTTTGGGCTTGGCGCGCCGAGCGTTTGCTCACTATGCGGCGCAGCGTAGACCATGTGCTGTGCCTATTCCCCTTTGAGCCGACCTTGTTGGCGCAGCATGGCATAGACGCCACGTATGTGGGCCATCCGCTGGCCCAAGTTATCCCTAGGCAGGTGGACCGCTTAGCGGCGCGCGCGCAATTGGGTTTACGGCAAGAAGATGATGTGCTCGCTTTGCTGCCGGGCAGCCGCCGCTCTGAAATCCAGTACCTAGCCCCCGTTTTTTTCCAGGCGGCTGCCCGCATTGCCAAAGCCAGGCCACATATCAAGTTTCTGCTGCCTGCAGTGCCCGGGCTGGAGGCTTTGATAAACCGGGCAGCGCAAGACAACGCGATGGCCGGCAAGGTGCAAATGGTGTCTGGGCAATCGCACACCGTGTTGGCTGCCTGCGATGCCACCTTGATCGCCAGCGGTACCGCCACCTTGGAGGCCGCATTGTTCAAGCGTCCCATGGTGATCGCCTACCGGATGGGCGCCTTAAGTTGGCATTGGATGGGGCGTAAGCGTTTGCAACCATGGGTGGGCTTGCCCAATATATTGAGCGGCGAATTTGTAGTTCCTGAGTTTTTGCAAGACCGGGCCACCCCCCAGGCGCTGGCTGAGGCCTCATTGCAATGGCTCGATGGCAAAGCCTCGAACCCAGACGTTTTGCGTGGACTTGAAATGCGTTTTGATGCCTTGCACGAAAGTCTGCGGCGCGACACCGGGGCGCTGGCGGCCCAAGCCATCGACAATATGCTCCATGCCTAAACTGACCGGCCCCGTCCAAACCGCACTCCCATGGGAGGCCGGTGGCTTGGTGGCCGGTGTGGACGAAGCGGGTCGCGGGCCATTGGCCGGGCCGGTCATGGCTGCTGCCGTCATCCTCGATGAGCAGTATCCCATTCGCTTCCTCGCGGACTCCAAAACACTCACGCCCAAGCGGCGCGATATGTTGTTTGACGAAATCCGCGCCAAGGCCTTGTGCTTTTCTGTGGCGCAGGCATCGGTGCAAGAAATTGACGAGCTCAATATCCTGCAAGCTACCTTGCTTGCCATGCGCCGCGCAGTACAGGGTTTGCGTTTGCCACCCAAGCTGGTGCTGGTCGACGGCAACCGCCTTCCGCTTTTGGATATCCGCGCTGAAGCCATCGTCAAAGGCGACAGCAAAGTAGCGGCGATATCGGCGGCCTCCATTCTGGCCAAGGTCAGTCGAGACCGCTGGTGCGCCCAGTACCACCAGGAATTCCCGCAATACGGGTTTGATGCCCACAAAGGCTACCCCACGGCGGCGCATTTGGCTGCACTGCGCGCCCACGGGCCCTGCCCAGAGCACCGTAAATCCTTCGGCCCAGTAGCGGCGCTCTTGGTGTGACTGCGCCGCAATTCATTACCTCGCGCGATAACCCGCAGTTGCGGGCCTTGCGCAAACTTGCGGGTGACAACACCGGCTACCGTACCTCGGGAAAGGTATGGGTGGAGGGCGAGCATTTGTGCAGCGCTGCTTTGTTACGTGGCGTGCGCCCGGCCCTTGCAGTTGTTGCAGCAAGCCTTTGGCGTGACGGCAAGTCGCCTTGGTCTGGTGCAGCGCCAACTACCTTGGTGCTTTCCGATGCCCTGTTTAAAGGCATTAGCGCCCTGGACTCTCCGTCTGCCGTAGGCTTTGTTCTGGATGTGCCAGCGCAAGGGGTTCTGGATGTGGCGGTGGCTACGGTGGTGCTAGACCGGGTGCAGGACGCCGGGAATGTCGGTTCTATTTTGCGCAGCGCCGCCGCCTTTGGCTTCAAACAGGTGATCGCGCTGCGCGAAACGGCCGCGCTGTGGTCACCCAAGGTGCTGCGCGCGGGAATGGGTGCGCATTTCACTTTGACCTTGTTCGAGGCCGTGGACGCGGAGGTGCTCGATAGCTTGCGGGTTCCCTTGCTGGTCACCAGCTCCCACGAAGGCGCTCTGATTCATGACGCGCGCCTGCCATTTCCCTGCGCCTGGGTGCTGGGCCATGAAGGGCAGGGGGTATCGCCTGCTTTAGTTGCGCGCGCCGCACTGCTGGTGCGCATAGGCCAGCCCGGCGGAGAGGAGTCGCTCAACGTCGCTGCCGCTGCGGCTATCTGTTTGCATGCCAGCGCCGCCGGAGCCAGCGCTGGCTGAACCCCTAGGTCCTGCCGTGCTAGGGGCTAAAAATAGCCCTCGGTTACAATGGGCGGCTTTTTCGGAACCCGGCGTCTCCCAAGCGCTTCCAAAGCACCATCCCCTACGAATAACAGCTGCCAGAGGCCTCCTCTGGGCGCTTGGGCGCACCCGTAAACGACTCGGAGAAGCCCGTGCTTTTGTCTCTCAAGGGAAATTCCCCTCCTGCCATTCTGGCGCTCGCTGATGGCACCGTGTACACCGGCCAATCCATAGGCGCAGCCGGCTCCACGCTGGGTGAGGTGGTGTTCAATACCTCGATGACCGGTTACCAGGAAATCCTGACCGACCCGAGCTATTGCCAGCAAATTGTGACCCTGACCTACCCGCATATCGGGAATTACGGTACCAACGAGGAAGACGTCGAATCCAGTCGCGTACACGCTGCGGGTTTGGTGATCAAAGACTTGCCCCTGGTCGCCTCCAATTTTCGCAGTACGGGCGACCTGAGCGCCTATCTGCGCGCGAACGGTACCGTGGCCATTGCCAATATCGATACCCGCGCGCTGACCCGGCATTTGCGCGAACACGGCGCCCAAAACGGCTGCATTCTTGCGCTGCAAGCGGGTCAAGTGCCTGACGCAGACTTGGTAGCACAAGCTGTCCAATTGGCCCGTAGCGCAGCTTCTATGTCTGGTTTGGATTTGGCCCAAAAGGTGTCCGTTCAAGAGGCCTACAACTGGTCGCAGGCGCAGTGGGCTTTGGGCTCGGGCTACGCACAGGCTGCCGCGCCGCGCTTTCATGTGGTGGCCTATGACTTTGGCGTCAAGAGCAACATCTTGCGCATGCTGGCCGCGCGCGGCTGCAAATTGACGGTAGTACCTGCGCAAACGTCCGCCCAAGCGACGCAAGCTTTGCGGCCAGACGGCATTTTTCTCAGCAATGGCCCGGGCGATCCACAACCCTGCGATTACGCAATTGCTGCGTCCGCCCAGTTGATCGAATCTGGCCTGCCGACTTTTGGTATTTGCCTGGGCCACCAAATCATGGCGCTGGCCTCGGGAGCCAAGACTTTTAAGATGAAATTTGGCCATCACGGCGCCAACCATCCGGTCAAAGAGCTGTCCAGTGGCCGCGTCAGCATCACCAGCCAGAACCATGGCTTTGCCGTGGACCCAGAATCCCTGCCCGCCCATTTGCGCGCCACCCATATCAGCTTGTTTGACAACACCATCCAGGGTCTGGAGCGGACCGATAAACCGGCTTTTTGTTTCCAAGGGCACCCCGAGGCCTCGCCTGGGCCGCATGACATTGCCTATTTGTTTGACCGCTTCATCCGGGAGATGGAGACCCGCGCGTGAGCTTTTACGGCGTGACCGACTTGTGGACTTATGTGCTCGGTGCGGTTGGCATTATTTTGTTGCCCGGCCCGAACTCGCTTTTCATCCTGTCGGTTGCCACGGTGCGTGGTGTGCGGCCTGCTTACCGGGGCGCATTCGGCGTGTTCTTAGGCGACATTGTTTTGCTGGCGCTGGTCGGCCTAGGCGCAGCAGGCTTGATGCGCAGCTACCCCGAGTTGTTTATGGTCGTGAAGTATGCGGGTGCGGCCTATTTGGCCTGGGTCGGCGTACACCTGGTGCGCAGTGCGCTTGCATCTATGCGGGGCGAGGCGGGTGCGCAAGCGCAGGAACCCGACGTGCCCACCCACCTGGCGCGACCTTTTCGCAGAGCCTTGCTTATCAGCGTGCTCAATCCCAAGGCGATTTTGTTTTTGCTGTCATTTTTTGTGCAGTTTATTGACCCCGCCTACCCCGAGCCCTGGGTGCCTTTTCTGATTTTGAGCGCCATCGTGATGGCATGCAGCGCTCTGTATTTGAGCTGCCTGATCTTTGCCGGTGCACGATTGGCCAGCATGTTCCGTCGCCGCCGAGCGCTTGGGGCTGGTTTGTCCAGCGCCGTGGGCGCTCTGTTTGTGTGGTTTGGCGTCAAGCTGGCAGGCGCCAGTTTGGCCTGATGAAGACTTAGCCCGCGCCTGCCATACCGGAGTGGCCACCTTGAAGAAGAATTTGAGAGAGTTAAAACAACATGCCAAAACGTAGCGACATTAAAAGCATCCTGATCATTGGAGCAGGGCCCATCATCATCGGCCAGGCCTGTGAGTTTGATTACTCTGGCGTGCAGGCCTGCAAGGCCTTGCGCGAGGAAGGCTACAAGGTCATCCTGATCAACAGCAACCCGGCCACCATCATGACCGACCCGGACACGGCCGATGTCACCTACATCGAGCCCATTACCTGGGAGACGGTAGAAAAAATTATTGCCAAAGAGCGCCCTGATGCGATATTGCCGACCATGGGCGGACAAACTGCGCTCAATTGCGCTTTGGATTTATGGCGCCAGGGCGTGCTGGAAAAATACGCGGTGGAGCTGATTGGCGCTACGCCCGAGGCGATCGACAAAGCCGAAGACCGGCTCAAGTTCAAAGACGCGATGACCAAAATCGGTTTGGGCTCGGCGCGCTCTGGCATCGCGCACAGCATGGAAGAGGCCTGGGCGGTGCAAAAAACCCTGGGCTTTCCCACAGTGATTCGGCCCAGCTTTACCCTAGGCGGCACCGGCGGTGGTATCGCCTACAACGCCGAAGAGTTCGAGACGATTTGCAAACGCGGCTTGGAGGCCTCGCCCACCAAAGAGTTGCTGATTGAGGAGTCCTTACTGGGCTGGAAAGAGTATGAAATGGAGGTCGTGCGGGACAAGGCCGACAACTGCATCATCGTGTGCTCGATTGAAAACCTGGACCCCATGGGTGTACACACCGGAGACTCGATCACCGTGGCACCCGCCCAGACCTTGACGGACAAGGAATACCAAATATTGCGTAATGCCAGTCTGGCGGTCTTGCGCGAAATCGGTGTTGATACCGGTGGCTCGAACGTGCAGTTTGCGATCAATCCGGACGACGGGCGTATGGTGGTGATCGAAATGAACCCGCGCGTGTCGCGCTCTTCAGCCCTGGCCTCCAAGGCCACCGGTTTTCCGATTGCCAAAGTAGCCGCCAAATTGGC
>CANKNK010000056.1 GCA_947483455.1 Comamonadaceae bacterium
AATCGGGTGCGCCGGATATGGCCGGTGAAATGCATGAAGTGCTGAGCCACGCCTTGCTTATCTTGGTTGGGCTGCATGTAATTGCCGTTATTGCTACCGGATATATCCACGGTGAAAACCTCGTGCGCGCCATGTGGACTGGCCGCAAGCGCGCTTTGCCGGAACAAGGAATCCGGTCGTCACAGGTAGGGATCGGCCTGCTGTTGTTTGCCGCTGTGACGTGGCTGGGCTGGGCGCTGTACGCCGGCCGCCTACCCGGCCTGACCAGCTAAAGCCTAATGCGCACCCGCAGCGTCTGCGGGCGCTTTGGCTGAGGGCAGCCCTTGCGGCTGCTGCTGCATCGGTTTGGCAAGCCAAATAATCGGTATCAGCAATAAAAAGATAAACGCCGAGGCCAGGAAAATATCGTCCGCCGCCATGGTGGCAGCCTGTTGGTCTATCAGCCTATTGATGCTGGCCAGGCCTTGCTCCTGGCTCATACCTGCGGCCGCAAAATTGCTCATTGCGCTGGTGGTGGCCTGACTGCCCCGATGGATCATCTCGCTAAGTTCAGCGTGGTGCATCGCCGTGCGGTCTTGCCACAAAGTAATCGTGACCGAGGTACCGAAAGAGCCACCCAGAATCCGCATAAAGTTGGACAGCCCTGAAGCAGAGGGCATTTGGGCCGGTGCAATGCCGTTGAGCGTCAGCGTGGATAGGGGAATGAAGAAAAACGCCACCGCAATGCCCTGGATGATGGTGGGCGTCATGATGGTCATGAAGTCGGCCTGGGTGCTAAATTGCGAGCGCAGCCACAAGACCACAGAAAACATCACAAAAGAGAAGGTCGCAAGTTTGCGCGGGTCAAAGCGCTGTACATTTTTTCCCACGATGGGTGAGAGCAATATGGCAAACAAGCCCACGGGCGCGAGCATCATGCCGGCCTGCGTCGAGGTGTAGCCCATGAACTGCTGTAGCCACAATGGAAATAACACCAGGTTGCCGATGAACAGGCTGTAGGCAATCGCCAGGCAGATGGAGGCCCAGCGGAAATTGCGCATCTTGAGCAGGCGCAAATCTACCACCGGGTGTTTATCGGTCAATTCCCAGGCGATAAAAAACGCGCCGCAGATGGCTGCCACCAGGCCCAGCACAATGATTTCGCTGGAGTGGAACCAATCGACTTCCTTGCCCCTGTCGAGCATGATTTGCAATGCGCCCACGGCAAGCACCAGCAGTGTCAGGCCTACTGTGTCGATGGGGAGTTTTTGGCGCTGCGATTCACGCTTTTTATAAATCGCCCAGGTGATAAAAGCTGCGGCAATGCCCACTGGGATGTTGATGTAAAAAATCCAACCCCAGTGTGCGTTATCGGTAATCCAGCCGCCCAGCAAAGGGCCCATCACCGGTGCGACCAGCGTGGTCATAGCCCACATTGCCATGGCGATACCGGCCAGCGCTGGCGGGTAGCTCGACAGCAGCAGGGTTTGCGCCAGCGGCATCATGGGCCCGGCGACAAAGCCCTGAAATGCACGCATGGCGATGAGCGTCGGCATATTGGGCGCCAGCCCGCAAAGCCAAGAGGCCAGCACAAACAGCAAGACGCTCAAGGTGAATAAGCGCACCTGCCCGAAACGCTGCGACAGCCAGCCGGTCAGTGGCACGGCAATCGCATTGGCAACGCCAAAACTGGTGACCACCCAGGCGCCCTGGTTGGGGCTGACACCCAAATCACCCGCAATCGCAGGCAGCGATACATTGGCGATGGAGGAATCGAGCACATTCATGAATGTCGCTGCAGACAGCGCAATCGTTCCCCATACGCGGGCCGCGCCGCTCAGCGGCGCGTGGGCAAGGGGTGGCGGGGCAGTGGCCATAGCGCGCTTAGGACTTGCTGGCGGGCAGAGGTGCCGCTTTGCCCGCACCCATGTTGTTGGCAATCACACGCTGAATCTCGGCAGTGGCTTGGCCATCGAGCAGGTCATACACATCGGTTTGCACTGACGAAGCGGCCTGCCCGCCTTCCGCTAGCGATTTGCCCTCTTGCGATTTCACATCGACCGTCACTTCCATCGACAGGCCAATACGCAGCGGATGCGCACTCACTTGCGCCGGATCCAGCGCAATGCGCACCGGTACGCGCTGCACCACCTTGATCCAGTTGCCCGTGGCGTTTTGCGCTGGCAGCAGCGAAAAGGCGGCGCCTGTGCCCGCACCCAGGCCGATCACGGTGCCCTGGTATTCCACTTTCTTGCCATACACATCAGCCGTCAGCGTCGCCGCTTGGCCTATTCGTATGGTGCGCAACTGCACTTCTTTGAAGTTGGCATCCACCCAGGGCGCGCCCAATGCCACTACCGACATCAAAGGTGTGCCCGGTGCAATACGCTGGCCTAGTTGTACCGTGCGCTTGGCGATATAGCCGTCTACCGGCGCAGGCAGGGTGGCGCGGTGCAGCGTCAGAAACGCCTCGCGTACCTTGGCTGCTGCAGCGACCACAGTGGGGTGGTTTTGCGCTTGGGTGTTATCGGTCAGCGTGCGGGCGCTTTGCAATTGCTCGCGAGCGGCCAGGCTGCTTGCCTTTGCCGAAGCCAGCGCGGTCTGCGCTTGCGTAATCTGCGCTTGTACATGCGAAATTTCTTCGGCTGACACCGCGCCTATGCCTACCAGTGCTTGGCGGCGCGCCAGGTCATCATGGAGGCGGGTGATTTCGTTATGCGCTTTCGCAATATCGCTGTCACGCACCGTAATTTGCGCTTCCAGCGTGGTGTTATTGGCATACAGACTGCGCACTTGGCGCACGGCCTGGGCCAGATTCGCTTCGGCCAGGTCCAAAGTCATTTTGGCGTCGGCACTGTCTAGTTTTACCAGCGGCTGACCGGCTTTCACAAAGTCGGTGTCATCGGCCAGGATGGCGGTGACGGTACCTCCGATTTGCGGCGTGATTTGAATTACATTACCTTGCACATAGGCGTTATCGGTGGACTCCTGGTTGCGCCCGGCATACCACTCATAGCCGCCATAGCTGAGCCCTGCCAGTACGACCAAGCCCACGATAGTCAAAGCTTTTTGCCGGCCGCCCCCCGTGGGAGCGGGGCCAGAGGCGCCTGCGTTTTGGGCGCCGGCGGGCGTTGCCGCATGCGGCCTTTCACTTGGGTTGCCCGCAGCTTGGGGTGCTGCCCCATTGGCAGCAGGTCCGGCGCTTGCGGTAGCTTGCGGGCTGGCCGCTGGCTGGGTGTTGGCGGGCGTAGGGGTAGGCGTGTTGGCTTGGCTCATACAAAGTATCTCTAGAAAAATTAGGGGGTAGTGTGTGATGCAGCGCTTGCGGTGTTGGCGGCATGGGTCTTGCCGTAGCCGCCGCCCAGCGCACGTAAAAGTTGGGCTTGCGCGTCCAGGGCGCGGGCTTGAAGCTCAATAGCCTGGCGCTGGTGTGGCACCACTGCGCTTTGCGCATTGATCACCGCCGAGCGCGTCATCAGGCCTGCGGCATAGCGCTGTTGCGCGATTTGCAGCAAAGCCTGTGCATTGGCCTGGGCCAGTTGCTGTTCGCGTTGTTGATTGGCAATGCCTTGCAGACTGCTCAATTGCTCGCTCACATCGCGCACTGCCTCCAAGACCAAGGCGTTATAGCTTTCGATCGCGCCATCGAGTTCGGCGGATTTGCCATGCAAGTTGGCGCGCAGGCGGCCCGTTTCAAACACCGGCAGACGCAGTGCCGGGCCCAGGCCCCACTGCTCGCTACCGGCGTGAGTGATATTGCTCCAACCCACGCTGTTCAGGCCGACAAAAGCGGTCAGGTTGATATTCGGATAAAACAAAGTTTTGGCGTAGGCCATGTCTGCACTGGCCGCTTCGACCCGCCAGCGCGCCGCCACGATATCGGGCCTGCGGCCCAATAAATCCATGGGGACCTTGCCCTGGACCGGGCTGGCGCGCAGCGCGCTCAGTGCACTGTCGGGCACTTCCAGGTCCAGGCTGGCCTTGCCAGTGAGCGCGGCCAAGGCATTGCGCGACAGGGCGATTTGTTCGCTCAGGGCCTCGATTTGTTGGCGGATTTCAGCCATGCTGGTGGTGACGCTCAGGAATTCCAACTCGCTGTCCAGACCCGCGTCCTTGCGCGCTTTGCCGATGGCATTGGCCTGCATGCGCTGGGCAAGGTATTGCTGTTGCAGCGCGCGCTGCGCCTGCAAGCGCGCCATGCCCAGATAGGTGCGGGTCACTTGCGTGGACAGCAGCAAGCGCGCTTGCTGCGCATCGGCAATAGCCGCTTGCGTGGCGCCGATCGCGGCGTCCAACGCCGCGCGGTTTTTGCCGAACAAATCCCATTCATAAGACAGGTTCAACTGCAGATTGGCGGTTTGGTACACCCCCCCGGCCAAGGGTGGCGGGTACATGCCGACGGCACTAAAGCGCTGCTGGCTAGCATCCAGGCTGGCAAGGGATTGCACTTTGTCATTGGCCCCCTGTGCCTCCGTGACCGCCTGGGCGCGTGCGATGCGGGTCTGGGCCGCCTTCAAAGACGGATGGCTTTCCAAAGCCTGGCTCACCAGTGCATCGAGGCGCGGGTCCTGGAAGCTGCGCCACCAATGCTGGTCGAAATCGCTTTCCTTGGCCGTGGTCGCCGCGCTGGCAGCATCGGCGGGCGTGGGGTTTAGGGCGGCGGCTAGGGGCACGGCGCGCAAGCCCAGGCTTTCGGGCAGCAGGGCACGCGCCGAGGGCACGATCCCCGAAAAATCGGCACAGGCGCTCAGGAACACGCTGGCACAGACCAAGGCCAGCCCTAGCCCCAGTGCACGCTGCGGGTTGGGCGTGGACTTGGACAAATGCGTGGCCGGCACTGCGATGGAAGGGGTGAAGAGCGGATGTGTCATGGTCGGTTCAAGGGTGGTAGGCGTTATCGTCCGGCTGCAGAGGCCCGGACTTGGCCTGCAAGGCCTGCCCATTGCGGAGCATTTTTTGCAAAAGTGTTTTCAAGGTGGCAAATTCTTCCGCGCTCATGCCTGCTAAATGCTGGTTCAAGACCTCGCTGAGCACGCCGGGCAGGGTTTGGGCGGCACGTTGGCCGTTTTCGGTCAGGGCGATATGCACCAGGCGACGGTCGCGCTCGGAGCGGCTGCGGCTGCACAAGCCCTTGGCTTCTAGACGGTCCAACATACGGGTCATGGCGCCCGCGTCGAGGTGGCAATCCCGCGCCAGCTCGGCCGCCGTCGTGCTATGGCCTAGATACAGCTTCATGATGGGCAGCCACTGGGCATTGGTGAGTGCGGACCCGGCCAACTCAGTCTCGATGCTGTGCGCCAAACTGAGCAAAATGCGCCGCATCATGTAGCCCACGCTGTCCTCGGGCTGGTAGCTATCGGCCTGGTAAAAGTCGTTGCTGACCAAGGCGGGCGATGCGCTCTGCGGGGTGACTGCTTGGGCGGACCTAGGGTTTTCCATGAGGGCTGATTCTAATCATTGCATAGGCAATGATTGACATGGCAGGGAAATAATCCTAAGCACCAAGGAGGGACTTTGCGGTTTTCGTGAAGGGCGACAATCGGCCCTCCCAACCTAGAAAGCTCCTGTTTGTCCTCTGTGCTAAGTCCCGACGCCTCGCTCCCGAGTGCCCCACCGCCCCGCCTAGCCAGCGGGCTGGCCCTGGCGGTATTGGGCGCGGTAGCCTTTAGCGGCAAGGCCATCATCGTCAAACTGGCCTACCGCCACGGGGTCGATGCCATCACCCTGCTGATGCTGCGCATGGCCATGGCACTGCCTTTTTTTGTCTTCATGGCCTGGTGGGCAGGAAGGCCGCGCCGTGGCGTCCAAGCCCAAGCGCTGCACTGGCGCGATCGCCTGGGGATAGTCTGGTTGGGTTTTACCGGTTATTACCTTGCCAGTTTTCTAGACTTTGCTGGCCTGGCCTATATCAGCGCCTCCTTTGAGCGTCTGATTCTCTACCTCAATCCCACGCTGGTCGTCTTGCTCGGGGCTCTGCTGTACCGCCGCACCATCAGCGCTTACCAGTGGCTGGGCTTGGCCATCAGCTATGGCGGGGTGCTATTGGTATTTGGCCATGAAGCGAACTTGTCGGGCGAGGGCGTGTGGCTGGGCTCGGCGCTGGTTTTTGGCAGTGCCGTCAGTTACGCGCTGTATTTGTCCTACAGCGGCGAACTGGTGCGCCGACTGGGTGCGCTGCGCCTGGTGGGCTGGGCCAGCGCGGTCGCCTGTGTTTTGTGTGTGGCGCAGTTTCTGGTGTTGCGGCCGCTTGCCGGTTTAGCGGACCTCGCGCCGCAGGTCTGGACCCTGTCGGTCATCAACGCCTCGGTGTGTACGGTGGTGCCAGTGGTTTTGGTAATGTTGGGTATTGAGCGCCTGGGCGCGGGCCTGGCCGCGCAGGTGGGTATGGTCGGCCCGATGTCCACCTTGATGATGGCAGGCATTTTTTTGGACGAGCCCTTAACCGCCTGGGTGCTGGGCGGTACGGTGCTGGTGGTGGCCGGCGTGTTTGTCTGTACGCGCAGCCCGCGGGCCCCGCCTGCGGCCTAAGCGCATAGCATCGGGGCATGCGGACGCGCGCAAACAGCCGAACTGGCCGAACTATATGGATTGAACTTTGGAGTAAAGCATGGACTTAGGAATTTCAGGCCGTTGGGCTTTGGTATGCGGTGCAAGCCGCGGTTTGGGTTTCGGCTGCGCCCAAGCCCTGGTGCGCGAAGGCGTGCATGTACTGATGGTGGCGCGTCGGCCTGATGTGCTGGCCGCTGCCGCCGCGCAACTGGCCGGCGGTGATGCCGCTGCCAGCGGCGCCCAGGTCTTGCATTGCGCGGCCGATATCACCAGCCCGCAAGGACGTGAAGCCGTATTCGCCATCCGCAGCGACTTTGACATCGTTGTCACCAACGCCGGCGGCCCGCCACCGGGCACTTTCCGCGACTGGGACCGGGAAGCCTGGCTGCGCGCTTTGGATGCCAATATGCTCACGCCCATCGAACTTATCAAGGCCACCGTCGATGGCATGGCTGCACGCGGTTTTGGCCGCATCATCAACATCACGTCCGGTGCGGTGAAGGCGCCCATCGACATGCTTGGCTTGTCTAACGGTGCGCGCAGTGGCCTCACGGGCTTTGTGGCGGGGCTGGCGCGCTCTAGCATCGCAGCGCAAGGCGTGACGATCAATAATTTGCTGCCTGGCCCGTTTGATACCGACCGTTTGCAAGGCCTGTTTGCCAGTTCGGCACAAAAAACCGGCCAAAGCGTGGAAGCGCTGGCCGCCACGCGCCGCAAAGGCATTCCCGTGCAGCGCTTTGGTACGCCCGAAGAATTCGGCGCCGCCTGCGCATTTTTATGCAGCCCACTGGCCGGGTTCATTACCGGCCAAAACCTATTGCTCGACGGCGGCGCATTTGGCGGTACGTTCTGATCCGTGCCGCTGGCCTGCGCGCAAAGCCTTGGCAAGCCGTCCGCGTCTTTGCAGGAGCCGTTGTGTGCGAACCTAGGCGTCAGTTTTTTGGGGTGCCGTTTTACGCGCCGACAACACGATGCCCGCCGCAATCAGCATAAAGGCCGCTGCGTGGAAAAGCTGCGGCGATTCACCCAAAAAAAGCGTGGACAAGAGCGCTGCAAACAGCGGAATCAGGTTCATGAAAAACCCTGCGACCGAGGGCCCGACCAGGGCTACCCCGGCACCCCATGCGCGGTAGGACAGCACTGCAGGCCCGATTCCGATGAATGCTAAGGCTGCAGCCAGCGGCCAGCCAAGTTCCAGGCGGGCGTCTGTTAGCGTCCATTCCAGCGACGCGCAGCCCAGGGCGCCGACCAGGCCGAACACCGTTTGCGCCAGCAAAAAGGCCGCCCAGTCTGCACGTATCGACGCCGACTCGGCGCTGGGGTGGGCCAGCATCCAACTGTAAAAGGCCCAACCCATGGCGGCGATCAGCATGTAGACGTCGCCTGCCACTAAATGAAAACCGACCAGCAGCGCCCACTCGCCCCGGCACATCACCAGCACCACCCCGGCGATGGACAAGACGGCGCCCAGCAGTTGCCGGGCGGACACTGGCGTGCCAAAGAAAAAGCGCCCGATCAGTAGCATCCACACCGGCGTGCTGGCGCCTACCAGCGTCACGTTCATGGCGGTGGAGGTGGTAAGCGCCAGGTAGAGCATGGCGTTGTAGCTGGCGATGCTCAAGGCGCCCAAGAGCGCGAAACGCCGCCATTGGCTCCACAGCGGGCTATCTTTGCGCAGAACCCAGCGCGCCATGGGCAGCAGCACACAAAAGGCGATGAGCCAGCGAAACAGATTGAGCGTCATGGGCGAAATCAGGTGCTGCACCATGCGCCCGATGACGGCGTTGCCGGCCCACAAGATGGTGGCCCATGTGAGTAAGAGCGCCGCTTTGGCGCTCATACGCAGGGAGGAGGGTGTGTTCATGGCCGCACTGTAACCAGTGCGGACTCCGGGGCAATTGCACCTGGCCCGCTCGCATGGGGCGATGGCGAGATAATCCAGGTCTTTATTCAACCACCCTTCGCTGGAGCCTACCCATGTCCTCATCTTTGTCCCGTTCCATCCAAATTGACCAGCACGGCGGCCCCGAGCAAATGCACTTGGTGCAAATCGCAGTCGGTGAACCCGGACCGGGCGAAGTGCGTATCCGCCACCATGCGGTCGGTCTCAACTACATCGATGTCTATCAGCGCAGCGGTTTGTACCCGATGAACCTGCCGGTACAACTGGGTATGGAAGCTGCCGGTGTGATCGAAGCCGTGGGCGAGGGCGTAACGCATTTGCAAGTCGGTGACCGCGCGGCCTACGCCAGCCAGCCCCCTGGCGCTTATTGCGAGCGTCGGGTCTTGCCTGCCAAGTGCGTGTGCAAATTGCGCGATGGCATCAGCTTTGAAACTGGCGCAGCCATGATGCTCAAAGGCCTGACGGTGCAGTACCTGCTCAAGCGCACCTTGCCGCAAGGGGGTTTGAAGGCCG
>CANKNK010000057.1 GCA_947483455.1 Comamonadaceae bacterium
ATCGTGGCCTCCATCGTGCTGGGCCGCCCGGTCAAGTGGGTGGAAGACCGCATCGAGAATTTGTCCTCCACCGGCTTTGCCCGTGACTACCACATGACAGGCGAACTGGCTGCGACCGCCGACGGCAAGATTTTGGCGCTGCGCACCAATGTCATCGCCGACCACGGCGCCTTTGACGCCTGTGCCGACCCGACCAAATTCCCAGCGGGCATGTTCCATATCTGCACCGGCAGCTATGACATCGCCAACGCCTATTGCAAGGTCGATGGCGTCTATACCAATAAAGCACCTGGTGGCGTGGCCTACCGCTGCTCATTCCGCGTCACCGAAGCGGTGTACCTGGTCGAACGCATGGTCGATGTGCTGGCGCAAAAACTGGGCATGGACAAAGCCGAGATCCGCGCGAAAAACTTTATCAAGCGCGAACAATTCCCCTACAACTCCGCCTTGGGCTTCGAATACGATTCGGGCGACTACCAAACCGCGCTGGACAAAGTGCTCGACGCGGTGGACTACAAGGCACTGCGCGCCGAGCAAGCCGTCAAACGCGCCGACCCCAATTGCCCCACGCTCATGGGCATTGGCCTGGTGACGTTTACGGAAGTGGTGGGCGCGGGGCCGAGCAAGATGTGTGACATCTTGGGTGTGGGCATGTTTGACTCCTGCGAAATTCGCGTACATCCCACCGGCAGTGCGATTGCGCGCATGGGCACGATTTCGCAAGGCCAGGGGCACCAGACCACCTACGCGCAAATCATCGCTACCGAGCTGGGTATTTCTTCGGAAATCATCCAGGTCGAAGAAGGCGATACCAGCACCGCACCTTACGGTTTGGGCACCTATGGCTCGCGCTCCACACCGGTAGCCGGTGCGGCGATTGCGATGGCGGCGCGCAAAATCCACGCAAAGGCCAAGAAGATTGCGGCGCATTTGATGGAAGTGAGCGAAGCGGATTTGGAGTGGGAAATCGACCGCTTCAAACTGCGCGGCGACGACGCCAAGTACAAGACCATGACGCAAATTGCCTGGGCCGCTTACAACAGCCCACCCCCCGGCCTAGAGCCAGGGCTGGAAGCGGTGCATTACTACGACCCGCCCAACTTCACTTTCCCCTTTGGTATTTACCTGTGCGTGGTGGACATCGACAAGGGCACGGGAGAGACCAAAATCCGGCGTTTTTATGCGCTAGACGATTGCGGCACCCGCATCAACCCCATGATCATCGACGGCCAAATCCACGGCGGCTTGACCGAAGGTTTTGCGGTTGCGATGGGACAGCTCCTGTCGTTCGACAAACAGGGCAATATCCAGGGCAATTCGCTGATGGACTATTTCCTGCCCACTGCCGTCGAGACCCCGCATTGGGAAACTGACCACACGGTAACGCCTTCGCCACACCACCCTATCGGTGCCAAAGGCGTGGCCGAATCCCCCCACGTGGGCAGCATCCCTACTTTCACCAGCGCCATGGTCGATGCCTTTGCGCACTTAGGCGTGACGCACTTCAATATGCCGCACACTGCCTACCGCGTTTGGCAGCAACTGAAGAAAGCGGGCCTTAACACCTGAGTCGCTGCATTGCGCAGCCCCGGGGCCGGTGCGCGCAAGCGTGCCCGCCCTTTTCCTTTTTTTAAACAGCAGAAAGTACATGCATGGAAGTCGTGATTGAAAAGCAGTACCCGGTCAGTGCCGGCATTCCCGCGGCCTGGGCCGTGTTGTCAGATATGCATGCGCTGGCCACGTGCATGCCCGGCGCGCAGATAACCGAAGACATTGACGCCACCCACTTCATGGGCAGCGTGCGCGTGAAAGTCGGGCCCGCCGTGGCCGCATTTGCCGGAACGATTGAAATCCTGGCGCTGGACGCAGCTACGCACACGCTGAAGATGCTGGGCAAAGGCGCAGACAAAGGCGGCTCTTCCGCATCCATGGAATTGACCGCTTCTTTGCTGCCCGGAGAAAACGGGCACTGCGTTCTGGCTGGCCATGCGGCGGTCATCGTGAACGGCAAATTCGCCCAGTTTGGCGGGCGCATGATGAACTCGGTGTCCGACATGATCCTGGCGCAGTTTGCTGAGGTGTTTTCGCAAAAAGCGCAGGCCTTGCAAGCCAGTGCGCCTGCGGGTGCGGCGGACGCGGGTGGCTCGCGCGCCACTGGCGATCAGGCGCATCAAGCCAGTCCGGGCGCCGCAGTGCCTGTTGCGCCGACCGCGCCAGTCGTGGCCACTGAATTCAATGCGCTAGGCCTGGTCTGGGCATTGGTCAAGCAATTTTTTGCCGGCCTGTTCGGCAAAAAGCCCAAAGCATGAGTCAGGCGCCTTTGCCGCCTAGCCCACAGGGCTTGCGCGAGCAATTATTTGGCGCTGGCTATATCGCCGACGAGGATGTGGCCAGCCTGGTCTGGATGGCTTTGTCGCTAGAGCGGCCCATGCTGATCGAAGGTGAGGCCGGCGTGGGCAAGACGGCCATTGCTGCTGCTTGTGCACGCGCTTTGGGCCGGCCGCTGCTGCGCCTGCAATGCTATGAGGGCCTGGACCTGGGGCAAGCGGTGTATGAGTGGAATTACAGCCGCCAGCTGTTGGAGATCCGCCTCACCGAAGCGGGCTCTGGCAGCGCGGCTGCTGCTTCCGGTAGCGGGCAAGACGCTTTGCGCAGCAATTTGTTTTCTGAGGCCTTTTTGCTGCAACGCCCTTTGCTGCAAGCCATACGCAGCGAAGTGCCTTGCGTCTTGCTGATTGACGAAATCGACCGCGCGGACGAGGCTTTTGAAGCGTTTTTGCTGGAAATGCTGTCGGAGTTTCAGATCAGCATTCCCGAATTAGGCACCTTAAGCGCGCGCAGCAAACCGCTGGTGGTGCTGACCAGCAATGGCACACGCGATTTGTCGGATGCGCTGCGCCGCCGCTGCCTGTTTCATTACCTGGACTTTCCCAGCCTGGCGCGTGAAATGCACATTGTGCGCACCCTGGTACCCGAAGCAGCCAGCCGCCTGGTGGAAGAAGCGGTGGCCTTTGTGCAGCGCCTGCGTAAAGAAGACTTAGACAAAACGCCGGGCATTGCCGAAACCCTGGACTGGGTGCGCGTGCTCTTCAAACTCGGGCTGCAAGAACTGCCGCAAGACCCTGCGCTGCTGAGTCATTCTCTGGCCGCACTGCTGAAAACGCGCAACGACCGCTGGGGCGTGACGCCCGAGCGCGTGGCCAAGCTGATAGACGGCCCGCGTATTGGCCAGGACGTGGGCGTGGCTGGCGGCTTCAAGTAAGCGCTTGCCCGGCCATGCAGCCCACCGCGACCGACCCGCGCCAGCAATTGGCTGACTTCGCGCACTACTTGCGCGAACACGGCTTTGCCTTGGGTTTTGCCGAAATCAATTTGATGCTGCGCGCCGCCAGTGCCCTGCCGCTAACGCAATGGAAACGCACCGAGGCCTTGTGGCGCGCGATTGCCAGCGGTAGCCAAGCGCAATGGGCCAAGTACCCCGACCTACACCAGGCCTTTTGGTTCCCGCACAAGGTGCGTGGCACGGCCCGCACCTCGGGCTTGCAACACAAGCCACGTCATTTGCAGCAACTGGTGCAGCAAATGCACGAGGACATGGCGCAGCAAGCCGGCAACACGCCGCCGGGCCAGCCGCAAAGCAGTTTGGGCCAGGCTGACGATGCGGCAGTAGGCGACCGCGAGACCGGCAGCGAAAGCCAGCGCGCCCAAGCCGGTGCCAGCCGCAATGCCGCGCCCGATGAACGCGATTTTGCGGACTGGCTGCCCGGCGATCTGGACCGGTTTGAACCCTTGGTGCGTGCGCTCAAAAGGCGTATGCACACCCAACTCACGCGCCGTCGCCAGCATGAATTACACGCCGGCACAGTCCACCTGCGCCGCTCCATGCGCGCGGCTCTGGCCAGCGGCGGCGAGCTGATTGCCCTGCACCGCACCCAGCCGCGCCGCCGCACACCACGGGTGGCGGTTTTGGTAGATGTCAGCCGCTCGATGGAAGTACATGCGCAATTTTTTCTGCGCCTGAGTCGCGCTTTTGTGGAAGTGCTGCAAGCGCGGGCCTTTGTGTTTCATACCCGGCTGGCCGAAGTCACGCCTCTCATGAAGCAGCGCAGCGAGCGCGTACAAGAAAAAATCAATGCCGTCACCTTTGGCTTTGGAGGCGGCACGCGCATCGCGTCCTGCTTGCAGGAAGCCGTGGACTTGCACATGGGCCGCTGGTTGCGCCGGGGCGATGTGTTTTTAGTCTTTAGCGATGGTTATGACACTGACCCACCGCAGGCCTTAGGGCAATTGCTGGCACGCCTGCATGCGCGCGGCGTGCGCGTGTGCTGGTTGCACCCGACCAAAGCATTGCCCCAATCCGAGGCCATGCAAGGCGCACTGCCTTTTATCTACCGTGCCATGCCGGCCCATAATCTGGCCAGTCTTGCGCGCCTGCCCGATTTACTGCGCAGCACGATTTTTTCCAACCACACACACAAGGCCTAAGCATGGGATGTTTACTCAAACAAGGTGGCGGACTTTATGCTCGCTTGCGCATTGGCGCGGTGCTGCTGGCCGCTGGCCAGGGCAGCCGCATGGGCGGTGTCGCCAAGTCGCTGATCACGCTGCAAGGCGTGCCGCTCATCAAGCGCCAATTGATTGCGCTGAGCGGCGCCGGGGTTGATGAAGTGGTGGTGGTCACTGGCTATGCGCGCGATGCGGTGGAAGCCAGTATTGCCTCCTTTCCCGTGAGCCTAGCCCATAACCCGGACTTCGCGCTGGGCCAGCAAAGCTCGGTGCGCTGTGGCCTGCATGCTTTGCGCGGCAATTTTGACGCGGTGCTGGTAGCCCTGGCGGATCAACCGCTTTTAGGCGCTGCCGATTTGACGGAGTTGATCGCCGCCTTCAAAAAGCGCGCCAGCGGACATGTGCTGGTACCTATGGTCGACGGGCAGCGCGGCAACCCCTTGGTGATGGACGAGGTAGCCCTGGCCGACATCCGCGCCAGTGACGTCAACCTGGCCTGCCGCCACTTTGTCGAAAACCAGCCGGCTTTGGTGCATCTGCACCATACCAGTAACACGCGCTTTGTCACCGACCTGGATACGCTGCAAGACATCGAGGCCCTGGCCACGCGCACCGGCTGGAAGCTGGAATTGCCCCAAGCACTGGCAGCGGTGCACGCATGAGCGGGGCCTCAGAGCTGACCGGCGTGAGGCCATGAAAGAGGACATAAGCAAGACCTTCACCGGCCAATGGCCGGTGCCCATGGGGCGGCACCGCTTTTCCGGCGCGGCCGATATCAACCCGGTGCTCTCGCGCGCTTTTGCCAGTATGCGCGCCACCGATGTAGCCCTGCACCCGGAGCGCGCTGGTGCGTTTTATGCCAGCGAGGATGATTTGCTAAACCGGGTGGACGTGCCCGAGTTCCGTGCCCTGGTGCAGTTCATCGTGCAGTCCTTGCAAGACACCGCACAACGCGCCAACGCCCAGGTCTGGCCACCGGGCCAGCAACCGCTGCAATTGCTGCTGAGCGGCGTGTGGTTTCAGATCCAAAACGGCGCCGCTTTTCATGATGTGCACACCCACGGCAATTGCTCTTGGTCTGGCGTGTATTACCTGCAAATCGACCCACCGGAACAACGCGCCAAGCACGCGCAGTGGGGCGCGCACAACGGCGTGACGCGCTTTTACAGCCCCATGTTCCCGCTGTTGGGCGGTGCGCACATGGACATGGGCAATGCTTTCATGCAAAACGCCACGCTAGACATCAGCCCGCAAGAAGGTGAGCTGATACTTTTCCCTGCATTTCTGCCGCACAAAGCCATGCCCTATCAGGGCGAGCGAGAGCGCATCATCCTGTCCTTCAACGCGCAAATCCACGCGCCACAAGGCAATCAGATTTACCGCTACACGGGGACTTGATGCGGGCGGCGCGATCGCGCCACTTCTTTCGCTGGCACTTCCAATCTTGCGTCTTTGCGCGCCACCCTAAAGCGTGCGACGTCGCATCGCAGGGCCTTGGTGCGCCACCGCAATTCCTGCCTGACTTCGCAGCTCACATCGAAGCGTCAAGCATGGCATGATAATCGTCGCTGCTGGCCAGGCGTGGGTTCATCTTGTGGCAATGGTCGGCCAGTGCGCCTTCGATCACCCGGGCAAATTCGCCGCTGCCCACGCCCATCGCGCCCAGGCCTGTGGGCAAGCCCAAGCGCGCATTCATCTCGCGCACGGCCTCGGCCAAGTCGCCAGCGCTGCCACCCTTCAGCCCCATGGCCTGGGCCATGCGGGACATGCGGTTTTCCTTCTGAACGTTCTCGGCCTCGGCGTTGAATCGGATCACCGCTGGCAGGAACATCGCGTTGAGCGTGCCATGGTGCAGGCGCGGGTTGACGCCGCCAAGGCTGTGGCTGAGCGAATGCACGCAGCCCAGGCCTTTCTGAAAGGCCATGGCGCCCTGCATCGATGCACTCATCATGTTCAGGCGCGCCTCGCGGTCAGTGCCGTCGCGGGTAGCCCGCTCGATATGGGCCCAAGCGCGCTGCAAGCCGTCGAGCGCAATGCCATCGGCCGGCGGGTTAAAGGGCGCGGCCATAAAGGTTTCCATGCAGTGGGCAATGGCGTCCATGCCGGTGGCTGCGGTCAGGCCGGCGGGCAGGCCCAGTGTGAGTTCGGGGTCACAGATCGCCGATTTGGGCACGATGTGCCAGGAATGAAAGCCCAGCTTGCGGCCGTCGTCGATGATGAGGATGGCGCCGCGTGCCACCTCGCTGCCAGTACCGGCGGTGGTGGGCACCGCGATCAGCGGCACCGCGCGCTCGGTGATCTTGGGCGAACCGCCTTCGATGGTGGCATAGGTTTTCAGCGGGCCCTCATGGGTGGCGGCGATCGCAACGCCTTTGGCACAGTCGATGGCCGAGCCGCCGCCCAGGGCGATCAGCCCGTCACAGGTGCCAGCTCGGAAGGCCTGCACTGCAGCGCGCACCGCGGCCTCGGTCGGGTTGGAGGGGGTTTGATCAAACACTGAGACCGGCCAGCCAGGCAGGGCGGCCAGAGCCCGATCGACCAAACCGGCTGCCCTAACGCCGGCGTCGGTGACGATCAGCGGCCGGCTAATGCCCACCCGCTGGCATTCGGCCAACAGGCTGCGCAGGGCGCCAAAGTCCATTTGAATCTGCGTGATGTAGTTGATCAAGGCCAAGGCAAGCTCCTGTAAACAATGCCCGGATTCTCAGGCAAAAGCGGTCGCTGACCCAGCCTGCACCCAGCGGCACCGCCGGACAAGCCCATCCGCCCTGTCGCACAAGGCCGTCCCAGGCTCTGTGTCCCAGCTCGGGCGCACATTGTCTCTGGGGAGCGCTAGCGAGCTTCCTATCGAATCCCTTTGCTGCGACTGCGCCCAGACACCGCAAGGTCATCGAATTGCCCTTTCGGCAGTGACTTGGTGCCGGCGGCTTTATGGCGCCAATTCGATAGCGGTCACCCCAAATTTCCCGTCTTCACGCGCCACCCCAAAGCGCACTTTGTCGCCGGGCTTGGCGGCGTCCAGCAATACCGGGTCTTTGACGGTAAAGACCATGGTCATAGGTGGCATGTCGAAGGATTTAATTTCGCCATGCTTGATGGTGATTTTCTGGTTGTCGCGGTCCACTTTGCGCACCTCGCCTGCGACCTTGTCGTCGCTTTGTGACCAAGAAGCCAGGGGCAGGAGCGCTAACGAGAGAAGTGCAAAAAACGCCAAACGGCGGATCGGTAATGCGGGCATGGTATCGGCCTTCAGGGGTAAGCGTGGAAAACAGTGCTGCTGCCATCTTTGGCAACGAGCAAGACTTTGAACGGGTCTTTGCGGCCTTTGTACACCGCGCCGTCCATGCCCGGCGAGCCTACCGGCATACCCGGCACGGCCAGGCCCACGGCCTGCGGCTTTTCGCGCAGCAAACGGCGTATGTCTGCGGCCGGCACATGGCCCTCCAGCGCATAGCCTTGCACACTGGCGGTGTGGCAAGAGCCCAGCGCATCAGGAATGCCCAGGCGCTTGCGCGCGGCATCGTTGCCTTGGTCGTTGACCTTGACACTAAAGCCTGCTTGCGTGAGGTGCGCAACCCAATCTTCACAACAGCCGCACTGGGGGTCTTTCCAGACCTCGACTGACACAGCCGCTTGTGCGCCGATGGCCGGTGTAGCCAGCAGCGCAAACCCTAATTGCACATACTGGCGGCGGCCTATATCAATGTGCGTGCGCATCGTGTTGCTCCTTGTTTTTTAGCGGTGCTTTACCTTTGGCCACGGCAATCTTGCCTTTCATGCCAGCTTCATAATGGCCGGGGCGCAAGCAGGCAAAGTCCACCGTCCTGGCGCTGGCGAAATGCCATACCAGTTCACCCTGCGCGCCCGGTGCGACGCTCAGCATATGGGGCTCTTCGTGCTCCATGTCAGGGAACTTTTGCATGGCTTTGCCATGGGCTTGCAAGTCTTTGATATTCCCCAGCACCAGCTCATGCGGCACGGCGCCAGTGTTGCGCACCACCAAGCGAATCGTCTCGCCTTGTTTCACGGATACGGTGGCCGGAACAAAGCGCATGCGGTCCTGCATGTCGATGGTGATGGTGCGGCTAATTTTGTCGGCCAAACCGGGTTCACCGATGGATGGGCCATCGTGGGCATGGCCACCGGCATGGGTGCCGTTGGCTTGCGCCGCAAAGCTGGCTAACAGCATTGCAGCAGCGTAAAAAATGCGGAGGGTTCGCATGGTGTTTTCCATATCATAAAAAAGTGGTTGGGGGTTTGTTGGTAGGTGTCGGGTGCGGACAGGGTGTAGCGCTGCTTTGTAGCGTATTTCTAGCTCAATGCTGGTGACCTGCATCAATCTTGCTAACACCATTTTGAGGCTTGCGTATCTGCACTTCCACCTCGCCTTGCGGCATGGCTTGCACTGGCATGGCATGCTTGCCA
>CANKNK010000058.1 GCA_947483455.1 Comamonadaceae bacterium
GATTCCGTTTCGCGGCATCCTGCCCGCCACGACCACCACGCCGGGTGCGGTGGCCAGTTGGGCCGAGGCACATGCCGCCTATGGCAAGTTGCCATTGGCGCGCAATCTGCAAAGCGCCATAGGCTATGCGCGCGACGGTGCGCCGGTGACAGCCCGCTTGTCCAGCTTTATCGAGGCCACGGCCAAGGACTTAGCGCCGAACGCCGAGACCATGGCCATCTTCATGCCCGATGGCAAGACCCCACGCCCTGGCGCACTTTTGCGCAACCCCGGCCTGGCCAAGACCTTGCAAGCCATTGCCGAACGTGGTCGCGCCGGTTTTTACGAAGGCGAAGTCGGGCGCGAGCTGGCCCGTTTTGCCAAAGAAAAAGGCGGCCTATTTACCGAAGCCGACCTGGCCGCGCAGACCGCGCGCTGGGGCGAACCGATCAGCGGCACCTACCGGGGCGTCAAGATTTTTGAGACACCCGCGCCCACCCAAGGCTTTACCGTGCTGGAGATGCTCAATTTGCTAGAGCCACTGGAGCTGCACAAGCGAGCGCATTTAGGCGCAGACCATGTGCATTTGCTGGTGCAGGCCAAGCAGATTGCCTACCACGACCGCGACCGCCACCTGGCCGACCCGGCCTTTGCCGACGTGCCCATGGAGCGCCTGATTTCCAAGGCCTACGCCGACGAGCGCCGCAGCCTCATGGACCCGGCGCGCGCCTTGCCCTGGGACAAGGTGCCGTCTTATGGCAGCTTGAGCGGCGACACCGTGTTTATCGCCACCGTCGATGCTGAAGGCAACGCGGTGGCGCTGATTCACAGCCTGTACGGCGTGTTTGGCTCGGGCGTGGTGGCGGGTAATACCGGTGTGGTCCTGCAAAACCGCAGCGCTTATTTCAATCTGGACCCGACCCACCCCAACCACTTGCAACCGGGCAAGACGCCGCTGCACACCTTGATTGCGTCCATTGCTTTCAAGGACGACAAGCTCTGGGGCGTAGTGGGTTGTATGGGGGCGGATGGGCAGCCGCAAATCCATTTGCAAACCTATATCAACCTGATTGACTACGGCTGCGACATGCAAGAAGCGCTGGAGGCACCGCGTTGGCTGTCCGGGCGTTTTGGACTGCTGGAGTCGCGCGACACCTTGCACATCGAGGCGCGCTTCCCTGCCGAGACCATTGCCGAGCTAGACCGGCGCGGCCACCTGCTCAACCGCTGGGGCGACTGGAACGAATTTGCCGGCCATGCGCACGGCATCCTGATCGACCCGCAAACCGGTATGCGCTACGGCGGCTCCGACCCGCGCTCGGACGGGGCGGCTATCGGTTTTTAGGGCAGGGCGGGGCCTTTCAAGTCACTGCATCAAGCCCATTGCACCGGCTGATTGGCTGCGTACCAGGCGTCTAGCTTGGGCTCAATAGCGCTTTCGATATTGGCGCGCTTGATTTTCATGGTGGGAGTGAGCATGCCGTTTTCGATTTGCCAGGGCTGGTCGGCCACCACAATGAACTTGAGTTTTTCGTAGTCAGCCACTTGGCGGTTGACGTCGGCCAGCAGCGTGGTCAGTGCGGTTTGCACTTCGGCGCGCACGGCTGGGTCTTTCTGGCGCGGACGTATATCTTCGGCCAGCACCACCATGGCAAAGGCTGCTTCGTGGCTGGAGCCGCCCACGAGCGAAATTTCCACCATGGCATGGTTGTTAATCATGTTTTCGATGGGGGCGGGTGCAACGTATTTGCCTTTGCTGGTTTTGAACAGCTCTTTAATGCGGCCCGTAATCTTGAGCTGTCCGTCAGCTGCCACGGATCCCAAATCGCCGGTGCGGAAAAAGCCGTCTTCGGTAAAGGATTCGGCGTCCAGATCCGGGCGCTTGTAATAGCCCACCAGTTGCCCTGGGGACTTGACCAGTATTTCCCCTTCCGGGCTGATGCGCGCTTGCACGCCGGGGTTGGCAACACCGACATAGCCGGGCTCGCTAAAGCGCGGTGTGGCCGTGTGGGAATAGGCAAAGTCTTCGGTCATGCCCAGGCCTTCAAGCAATTGCAAGCCCAAACTGCGGTACCAGCGGATCAGGTCGGCCGGCAGCGGTGCCGAGCCACTGAAGGCGGAAATTGTCTGGTCCAGGCCCAAATTGGTCAGGATTTTCTTGGCAATGATTTTTTTCAGAATGGGGATACGAAGCAAGATGTCCAGCTTTTTCTGGGGCATCTTGGCAAACACCGCTTGCTGAAACTTCAGCCACAAGCGCGGCACCGACACGAAAATAGTGGGTCTCGCGCGTTGCAAGTCAGCGGCAAAGGTGTCCAGCGATTCGGCAAAAAACACATGCAGTTGGCCACTGACAAAGCTGGCGCATTCCACGACCGCGCGTTCGAACACATGCGCTAGCGGCAGGTAAGAAAGGACGCGGTGGACTTGGTCATCGCCTAGGTTTTGCGACATGCTTTGCGCGACCGCCAGCTCGGTTGCCGCGGTAATGCGTTCAAAGCTGTGCATCACGCCTTTGGGCTGCCCGGTAGAGCCCGAGGTGTAAATCAGCATGGCCAGGTCGGTGCCCGCGCGATGGGGCTGACCGCTCATGGGCGCGCTGCGCGCGGTGATGGCGTCCCAGGTCTCGTAAGGCGTCGCGGGTGCAAGAGGTAGGGCAATGCGCGGCATGCCAGACGGTACGCCGGGTTCCTGGTCCGGCCAGGTGTCCAGTTTGCCCACAAAGAGCAGACTCGCTTCGCTGTGTTCCAGCACAAAACGTATGGTTTGCGCGCTTTCGGTGGGGAAGATAGCCACCGTGGTGTAGCCGGCCATCCAAATGGCCAACTCGGACATGAAAAAGTGGGCGCAGTTTTTAGACAAGATGGCAATGCGCGCACCCGGTGCAAAGCCCAGGGATTGCAAATGGGTCGCCATACGACGCGCTTGGTCCAGGCTCTGGGCCCAGGTGTAGTCCGCTACGCGTCCGCCGCCTAGCGGTTGGGTCAGATATACCTGCTGGGCGCGCTCTTTCTCGTGCTGGTAAACGTAGTCAAGAATGAGCTTGGCGGGGCTGGTCATAGGGAAAGTCTCCTAGCGTTATGTGTGGTTCCAAATTCATTCTAGGTTGAGTTTCGCAGCAGGGCCAAAAGCCTCAGGCTTGTTGGGTGCGGCAAAGCGTCCCCAAAAATCACCTAATTACGCATCAAAATTGCAATCAGGCAGAAACCTGGTGTCGCACCAAAAGCGCAAATCCCCGAGGATGGCCCCGTATGCCCTCATCGCACATAGGCCTTCAAAGGCGGTGTGATGCACCACCCAGGACTAGCGCGACATCGCTTTAGCCCGTGCTGCCTGGGTGTCACTGAGTGGACACGGTAGCCCCATCCCTGCGAAGGCAATTGCAAGGACTTCGCATAATTTCCACAAAATAATTAGATATTTTTGGCAAATTAGCCCAAATCACTAGAATGAAGCGGATCGCTCCTCTCAGTCGTACAGTTTTGCAACTCACCTTCCTAACGCACGATGTCTTATTTCACGCTTTTGTCTAGATCTGCAGTCACCTTCGCGTGGGCTGCGGCCATGGGCCTCGCCCTGCCGGCATGGGCTTACAAAACTGAGCGCGTCTGCGAAATGACCGAGCAGACCGCCAAAGCGAAGTCCCGCAAGGTTTGTAAGACTTTGCTGGTGATGACGGATGCCCAAAAGGCGGCCACTGGCAAGAAAGAAGAAAAAAAGGAAGAGAAAAAGAGCGGCCACTAGCAGGTATCTGAGCGCCTTGATTGGAGCCTGTGCCGCCCGCTTTACCCCGGTGCCAATGCCGCTTCCAGGGCTGCGGTGGCGCTCAGCCACTGATCTTCCAGGCTTTGAAGTTCTTCGTGAATGGCCTTGAGGCGTTTGCCCAGCGAGGCGATTTCCTGCGCGGTGGGGTTGGCGCTGATCTGGCTCTCCAGCTGGCTGCCCTCGGTGCTGAGGGCCTGCATGTGCGCATCGAGCCGGGCTATCTCTTTTTCCCATTTGCGTTTTTCTGCGCTCGCCGCCGGTAAAGGTTTGGCGATGGGCGCGGCTTTGGCCGCGGCCAGGGCTTTGTTGGCTTGCACCTGTTCCTGCCGCACCGCTTCGCGGGCGCGCTTGGCCTCCTCGAGCAAATAGCGCTGGTAGTCGTCCAGGTCACCATCAAAGGGCGCGACGCCGCCATGCGAGACCATCCAGAACTCGTCGCACACCGAGCGCAGCAGCGCCCGGTCATGGCTGACCAGCATCACCGTGCCTTCAAATTCGTTGATTGCCATGCCCAGTGCTTCGCGCGTGGCCAGGTCCAGGTGGTTGGTGGGCTCGTCCAGCAGCAAGAGGTTGGGGCGTTGCCAGACGATCATGCACAGCACCAGCCGCGCTTTTTCGCCACCGCTCATGCTGCCCACGGCTTGCTTGACCATATCGCCGCTGAAATTAAACGTGCCTAAAAAACTGCGCAAGTCTTGCTCGCGTGTGGCCTGACCTGCCAGCTTGGATTGGGCTGTGAGGTCTTTGACCAGGCGGATCATGTGCTCTAGCGGTGTGTCCAGGGGGCGCAATACGTCCAGCTCTTGTTGCGCAAAATAGCCAATGTTCAGGCCCTTGCCTTCCGTCACTTCGCCGCCTATAGGCGCTAGATCCCGGGCCACGGTTTTGACCAACGTGGATTTGCCCTGGCCGTTGGCCCCCAATATACCGATGCGCTGCCCGGCCAGCACCGAGCGGCTGACGTTGCGCACGATGATGGTGGGGTCGGTGCCCGGCGCCGCATCCTCGGGAGCGGGATAGCCAAAGCTGACGCCCGAGAGCGAGAGCATGGGGTTGGGCAAATTGGCCGGTTCTTTGAACTCGAAGCTAAATTCCGCTTCCGCCAGCAGTGGCGCGATTTTTTCCATGCGGTCTAGTGCCTTGACGCGGCTTTGCGCTTGCTTGGCTTTGCTCGCCTTGGCCTTAAAGCGGGCAATAAATTTTTGCAGATGCGCAATTTTTTCCTGCTGCTTGGAATAGGTGTTTTGTTGCAGCTCCATTTGCTCGGCGCGCATATCCTCAAATTTGCTGTAGTTTCCGCCGTAGCGCATCAGCTTTCCGCCGTCGATATGCAGGGTGACGTTGGTCACGGCGTCCAAAAATTCCCGGTCATGGCTGATGACTAGCATCGTGCCTTCATAGCGCTTGAGCCAGGCTTCCAGCCACACCAAGGCGTCCAGATCCAAGTGGTTGGTGGGCTCGTCCAGGAGCAACAAATCCGAAGGGCACATCAGCGCGCGCGCCAATTGCAGGCGCATGCGCCAACCGCCTGAAAAGCTATTGACCGGCCGCTCTAGTTCAGTAGTTTTGAAACCCAGGCCCAAAATCAAGGCCTGCGCGCGCGAGGGCGCATCGTGTTCGCCTGCGTCGTGCAGCGCCATATAGGCGTTAGCCATGCGGTCGCCATCCTCACCGGCTTCTGCGGCCTGCACTTCAGCGCGCGCGGCGCACAAAATCGTGTCGCCTTCGATCACAAACTCGGTAGCGCTTTGGCTGGTTTCGGGCATATCCTGTGCCACCTGGCCCATGCGCCATTGGGCAGGGATGTAGTACTCGCCTGCGTCCTCGTGCAAGAGCCCGGTGAACAAGGCAAACAGGGACGATTTACCCGCGCCATTGCGCCCGACCAGGCCGACTTTTTCGCCAGGGTTGATGGTGACCGAGGCGTGTTCGAGCAAGACCTTGGCGCTGCGGCGCAAGGTAACGTTTTTAAGTGTGATCATGAAACGAGTGCTTCGCGGGTGAGCAGCAAGACCTGGTCTTCGCCCGCACTGGTGGGCAGCCACACCGCTGCTAATGCGGGAAAGGCGGCTTCAAAAAAAGCGCGCTCGTGGCCGATTTCCAGCACGAGTACGCCTTGGGGATGGAGGTGCTGCGGCGCATCGCGCAGCAGGCGGCGCACAAAGTCCATGCCATCGCGCCCGCCATCGGCATTGCCGTCCAGCGCCAGCGCCGGCTCCGCTTGGAATTCGGGCGGTAGACAGGCCATGCTCTGGGCATTGACATAGGGCGGATTGCATAGCATCAAGTCAAACCCGTCTGGGCTTTGCAAAGCGGGTGCCTGCAAACCGTCCGATGGCACTAGCGTGATGCGCGCTTGCAGTCCATGGTCTGCCACGTTGAGGGCCGCCACGTCCAGCGCATCTTGAGACAGGTCGCTGGCAAAGACCACCGTATCCGGATAGACATGGGCCGCAATAATGGCCAGGCTACCGTTGCCGGTACACAGGTCCAGCACCTGGTGCGTGCCTTCGTGCAAAAAATAATCAATGCCGCCATCGACCAACAATTCTGCAATCAGCGAGCGCGGCACAATCACGCGCTCATCGACATAAAAGGCAAATCCCTGCAACCAGGCCTGGCGCGTCAGGTAGGCGGCAGGTTTACGGGAACTGATACGCTTTGCGATCAGGTCCGCGCATGCGCTTTGCTGTGCATCGGTCAGGGCAGCCGGCGCTTCGGGGCCGTCCAGCGGCGTGTCCAGGGGCAATTTCAATTGCCACAAAACCAGCCAGGCGGCTTCGTCCAGCGCGTTGTCGGTGCCGTGGCCGAAAGCGACCTGGGCGGCTTGAAGTTGGCGGGCGGATTGTTCGACCAGTTCGCGCAGCTTCATGCCAGCGCTAGCGCATGCAGGCGCTCCAGTACCCGACGGTAGATGTTTTTCAGCGGCTCGATGTCGGCCAGCGCCACATGCTCATTGATTTTGTGGATGGTGGCGTTCGGGGGGCCTAGCTCGATGACTTGGGGGCAGATTTGCGCAATAAAGCGGCCGTCGCTGGTGCCGCCAGTGGTGGATAGCTGGGTGCTTATGCCGGTCTCGTCGTGAATAGCTTGCGTGACCGCATGCACCAAGTCGCCTGGCGTGGTCAAAAAGGGCAGTCCGCCAATAGTCCACGCTACGTCGTATTGCACATTGTGGCGGTTGAGCACTGCGCACAGTCGCTGCTGCAAGGACTCAGGGCTGGACTCGGTGCAAAAGCGGAAATTGAAATCCACTACCACCTGGCCGGGGATCACATTGCTGGCGCCAGTGCCCCCGTGGATATTGCTCACCTGCCAGCTCGTGGGCTGGAAAAACGCGTTGCCTTCGTCCCATCGCACTGCAACCAGCTCGGCTAGCGCCGGTGCCAGCCGGTGGATGGGGTTGTCCGCCAGTTGCGGATACGCGATATGGCCTTGTACGCCATGCACCGTGAGCTTGCCACTCATGGTGCCGCGTCGGCCGTTTTTGATCATGTCGCCGGTGCGCTCTACCGAGGTGGGTTCACCCACAATGCAATAGTCCAGCACCTCGCCGCGCGCTTTGAGCAGTTCGCAGACGACCACGGTGCCATCAACCGCCGGGCCTTCTTCGTCGCTGGTAATCAGCAGGGCGATGTTCAAGGCAGCGTCGGGCTGCTGTGCGACAAATTCTTCAATGGCGACCACAAACGCGGCCAGCGATGTTTTCATGTCGCTGGCACCACGGCCATAGAGCTTGCCCTCGCGGTGGCTGGGGCTAAAGGGTGGGCTGCCCCACTGGGCCAGTGGCCCGGTGGGCACGACGTCGGTGTGGCCGGCAAAGACCAGCGTCTTGGGTGCCTTCGCATGGGGATGCTGGGCTGCACGCTTGGCCCATAAATTGGTGACGCGAAAATCAGCGGGCCCGCTCTCAATGGTTTCGCACACAAAGCCCAACGGGGCCAGACGCGCTGCCATCAACGCCTGGCACCCACCGTCTGCGGGCGTGGGCGAGGGCATGCTGAGCAGTTGCTCGGTCAACCGCAAGGTCGCGTGGGTGTCGCGTGAAGGCATCAAGGATTAGTGTGAGGGCTATGGGGGGCGGTGCAGGGTGGCGCTAAGCGCCTGCGCACCGGCCACGGTGCTTAGTCACGCAGCAATTCATTGAGCGAAGTCTTGGCGCGGGTTTGCGCGTCTACGCGTTTGACAATCACCGCGCAATACAAGCTGTATTTGCCGTCGGCGCTGGGCAGATTGCCCGATACCACTACCGACCCGGAAGGGATGCGCCCATAGCTCACTTCGCCCGTGGCGCGGTCGTAAATTTTGGTGCTTTGGCCGATGTACACGCCCATAGAAATGACCGAGTTTTCTTCAACGATCACGCCCTCGACCACTTCGGAGCGAGCACCGATAAAGCAGTTGTCTTCGATGATGGTGGGGCCCGCTTGCATGGGCTCTAGTACGCCGCCTATGCCCACGCCGCCGCTCAGGTGCACGTTTTTGCCGATCTGGGCACAGGAGCCCACGGTAGCCCAGGTATCGACCATGGTGCCTTCATCTACGTAGGCGCCAATATTCACATAGGAGGGCATCAGTATCGCGCCTTTGCCGATATAGCTGCCACGGCGCGCCACGGCGGGTGGCACCACGCGGACCCCAGCGGCCTTCATGCCCGCTTCGTCCATGTGCGAAAACTTGGTTTGCACCTTGTCGTAAAAGCCCAGTTCCCCCGCCTTGATGACGCTATTGTCCTTGAGGCGGAAACTGAGCAGCACGGCTTTTTTAATCCACTGGTGCGTCGTCCACTGGCCGACGCTTTGGCGCGTCGCGACGCGCAGGCTGCCGTTATTGAGTTGGCTGATGACATGTTCCACCGCATCGCGCACTTCTTGCGATGCGGAAGTGGAAGAGATATTGGCACGGTCTTCCCATGCGGCGTCCACGATGGTTTGGAGTTGTTGTGTCATAGATGGCTTTCGGTTCAGAACAGGGGTTTTCAAGTAGGGGGTTATGGGGTGCTGCGCACAAAAGCCGCAATACGGTGCGCCGCTTCCAAACATTCAGCGGTTTGCGCCACCAGCGCCATACGCACATAACCGGCGCCGGGGTTATGGCCCTGCGC
>CANKNK010000059.1 GCA_947483455.1 Comamonadaceae bacterium
ATGGGCTCTTGGTCAGGCGTTTGTCGGGTGTAAAGCTGCGCTAGGCGAGGAAGGCTTAGCGCTTGATGCGGCGCTCTAGCAAGGCCTTGGCGTCGGCCAGCGCGGTGCGCACGTCCTTGCCCTGGTCCAGCACTTTGTCCAGCTCGGTATTGATGATTTCTTCGGCGATGGGGTCGAGTTTGTGCACATTGACCGCATTGATTTTTTGTGCCGCTTCGCGCCAAATCAGCCGCGCTTTTTGGCCGCCCAAAAATTCAATCGGCTGGTCAAAGAATGCATCTTTATGCGTTTCGATCAGGGCGGGGAACGCGTCCTGGGATTTGAAGGCGGCCAGTTGCAGCTCTGGCGTGAGCGTCATCATGTAGATAAAGTCTGCGGCCAAGGCTTTGTTCTTGGCGCCTTTGGGAATGCTGTAAAAACTGCCACCCCACGATGCAAAGGCTTTTTCGGGCAATTGGGCCGCGCGCCACAGACCCTTGGTTTCAGGGGCGAGCCAGTTGTTCAGATGGCCGGCCAACCAAGCGCCAGACATTTGGGTAGCAATAGTGCCGCGCTTAAAGCCTTCGGACCATTCGTTGGACCAGGCGCCGATTTTCCCATCCAGCTTTTGGTCGCGCACTTTTTTCGCCATCTCAAAAGCGCGCACAAAGCGGGGCGAATCGACCAGTACTTTGCCGGTTTTATCGATGTACATGGCCTCGCCGGTTTTCAGGTCGGCGCGGATCATGATGTCTTTAACGTCGCGCGCATGGGCCACCAAGTAAGCGCCGGTGGCGGACTTGATCTTCAGGCCGGAGTTGACAAAGCTGTCCCAGGACTGGGTCAGGTCGGCTTCTGTCAGGCCCGCTTTTTTCAGGATATCGGTGCGGTACAGCAAGGTACCCGGGCCGATGTCGGTGGGCATCGCCACCAAGGCACCGCCGGTGGACACGCCCTGCGCGTAGGCAAACGGCACGATGCGCGCGCGCTGCGCCTGCATGTTGTAAGGGGCTGCGCCCAGATCTTCCAACCCGCCGCCTTCGGCAAAGCGGCCTACATAACCGTACTCCACCACCATCACGTCCGGCAGGTTGGATGAGGTGGACAGGGCCGTGGTCATGGCAGTGTGGTGGTCAGGAAAAGCCCGGCTGGTGATCTTGACCTCCACGTCCGGGTGCTTTTTCTTGAAGGCCGGAATCGCCGCCTTGGCGATTTCGTCCACCGCCGGGAAAGCCGCGATATTGAGCACGGTCTGCCCAAACGCAGCACCCAATCCCGTGGCCAGCCAAAGGAGGGACATTCGTAAAGTGCGGGCAAAGATTCGCTGAGCCATAGGCGCCTTTTGAAATGGTGGTGGAGAAATAGCCGATAAAGCCGATTTCTAGCAGCCAAATGGCTGTCTTGAAAGCGCTTTCAACAAATTATAAGAGCGGGATTTGGGCCTGCGCCCTAGGGTATTCCCGCATCACGCGTGGCGGCTGTCGCTGGAGGCGCGTACCAATAGCGCTGGGGCAGGCAGCTGCTCGGTGGGGGTATTGCCCGCCAACAGCGCAAGCATTGCGGCAGCAGCCAGACGGCCCAGGTCGTAGGCCGGTTGTTGAATCGTGCTGAGCGGCGGGGTGGCATACATAGAAGTGGGCAAATCGTCAAAGCCGATCAGGGCGACGTCTTGCGGAACGCGCAAGCCGCTTTGAAACAAGCCCAGCGCCGCGCCCGAGGCCATCTGGTCATTCGACGCAAAGATGGCGCTAAAAGGCAGGCCTTGTTGCACAAGATAGTGGGCCGCCTCCAGGCCGCTGACCTCGTGGTACTGACCGGGCACCACCAGGCGCGGGTCAAACGCGATCTTCGCCTCGGCCAGCGCATAGCGGTAGCCACGCATGCGCTCTGCCGCGTCCGGGTGCTCACCGGCGCCGGCGATAAATGCAATCTGCCGGTGGCCTTGGGCAATCAAATGCTCGGTAGCCATGCGTCCGCCGTTGAAATTGTCGAAATTGAGCGAGTAGAGCTGCGGACCACGCAAGTCACGCCCGGTCACCACCATAGGCAATGCCTGGGCACAAGCCTCCAGTGCGGCATCGGACAAGCGCGGCATTAGCACCACAATGCCGTCCACACGCCGCGAGCGCAGCACATCTAGGCAGCGGGCCTCGGCTGCCGGGTCCCAATGTGCGCTCATAAAGAGAGGGCTGTAACCGGCAGGGTCTAAGGCGTCTTCAATACCGCGCAATGCAGCACCGTAAAACGGGCTGTCTATGGCCTGGGTGACAACGCCGATGCTGAAAGTCTTGCCGCCGGCCAATCCTCGGGCCAAGGGGTTGGGCACAAAACCCAATGCTTGCGTGGCATCCATCACCGCCTGGCGCTTGGCTTCACTGACCACGGCCGTGCCATTCAATATGCGCGACACCGTGCTGGGCGATACGCCTGCGCGCTTGGCCACCATTTCCAAGGTCACCGTCACCCGTTCGGGCGCATCCAAGGCAGTAGATGGTGGTGACGGTGTTTTATTTTTCATGCACTTGTTGAAATAGCGACCTCAAATAAAGGCTTATCGCATTCTTGAAACCGCTTTCTATCATACCGCTATGTGATAAACGACCCTGGTTGAGGCGTGCTGCGCACTGATTTCCCGGATAATCCGCGCATGCAATGGAGTGTGTTTCAAACCTGGTGGATCCGAGCTGTCACATTTCTAGTGGCCGTGCTGGTCAGTGGCAGCGCCGTCTGGTGGGGATTGACCTTGAGCAATTCCGCGCCTTGGCAGCCTTCGGTGTCGGCCGCACCGCCTGTGCAATTGGATGTGGCTTTGCTGGCGCAGGCCTTGGGCGCCGGGGCCGCGACTGCGCTCCCAGTGCCTGCCGCTGCGCCCTTGGCAATTCAATTGCTAGGCGTAGTAAGTGGTGCCGACGGCAAAGGCCATGCGTTGCTGGCGGTCGGCGATGCACCGCCCAAGACCTATAAAGTGGGAAGCGCGCTGGGAGAGGGGCTGTATTTGCAATCCGTGGGTCCACGCAGCGCGCAAGTGGGCGCGGACATGAAGGGGCCAGCACGGCAGGTGCTGGAATTACCGCCCTTGAGCAAGCCCTAGGCCAGTGATCCGTTTACTTTTATCCCACGGACAAGGGGCGCCTAAGGCGACGCCATGGCGCCGGGCATTAATCAGTTAAGCTCACAATCGACAAATATTTGCTATTCAGAGGAGTGTTTTCATGCACATAGGCGTCCCCGCCGAAACCGTTGCCGGCGAGACCCGGGTGGCGGCGACCCCGGAAACAGTCAAAAAAATCATCGCCCAAGGCCACACGGTCGCGGTGCAATCCGGTGCCGGTGTGGCTGCCAGCGTGACCGATGCGGCCTATGAGGCCGTGGGCGCGCAGATCACCGACGCAGCTGGTGCTTTGGGTGCCGAACTGGTGCTTAAAGTGCGCGCACCGACCGGCGCGGAGTTGCCGCACATGAAACCCGGCAGCGCACTCGTGGGCATGCTCAACCCCTTTGATGCAGAAGGCTTGCAGCACATTGCCGCCGCAGGGCTGACCAGCTTTGCACTTGAAGCCGCACCGCGCACCACGCGCGCGCAAAGCATGGATGTCTTGTCCTCGCAGGCCAATATCGCAGGTTACAAAGCCGTGATGATGGCGGCCGACAAATACCAGCGCTTTTTCCCCATGTTGATGACTGCGGCCGGAACCGTCAAGGCCGCGCGCGTCGTCATTTTGGGCGTGGGCGTAGCAGGTTTGCAGGCGATTGCCACCGCCAAGCGCTTGGGGGCAGTGATCGAAGCCTCGGATGTACGCCCCAGCGTGAAAGAACAAGTGGAGTCACTTGGTGCCAAGTTCATTGATGTGCCCTATGAAACCGCCGAAGAAAAAGAAGCTGCCGAAGGCGTGGGCGGTTACGCCCGGCCCATGCCGCCAAGTTGGCTGGAGCGCCAGAAAATTGAGGTAGCCAAGCGGGTAGCCCAGGCCGACGCGGTCATCTCAACCGCCCTGATCCCAGGCCGCGCCGCGCCGGTGCTCATCACCGAGGACATGGTCAAGAGCATGAAACCGGGCTCGGTCATCATCGACCTGGCGGCCGGTAAAGGCGCCAATGGCCTAGGGGGCAACTGCCCCTTGAGCGAAGCCGATCGCACGGTCATCAAGCATGGCGTCACCTTGGTGGGCGACACCAATTTGCCCGCACTGGTGGCCGCGGACGCCTCTGCGCTGTATGCGCGCAATGTGCTGGACTTTTTGAAGCTGGTGTTACCCAAGGACAAGGGCTTCACGGTTGACATGGAAGACGACATCGTGGCGGCCTGCCTTATGACGCAGGGCGGCGAAGTCAAAAGGAAATAAACATGGACCACACCACCACCAACCTCATTATTTTCGTGCTGGCGATTTACGTCGGCTACCACGTCGTCTGGAACGTCACCCCCGCTTTGCACACGCCGCTGATGGCGGTGACCAATGCGGTCTCGGCCATCATCATCGTCGGCGCCATGCTGGCAGCGGCACTCACGGTCACGCCGCTGGGTAAAACCATGGGCGTGCTGGCCGTGGCGTTAGCCGCAGTCAATGTGTTTGGCGGCTTTTTGGTCACTCGGCGCATGCTCGAGATGTTCAAGAAAAAAGCGCCCAAGGCAGGAGCTGACAAATGAGCATGAACCTCGTTGTACTGCTGTACCTGGTCGCCAGCATTTGCTTTATCCAAGCCTTGAAAGGCTTGTCGCATCCGACCACTTCGATTCGCGGCAATCTCTTTGGCATGAGTGGCATGGCTATTGCCGTGCTGACCACGGCAGCGCTAATTGTTAATCTGGCCGGCCATGCGGACGGACTGGGCTGGGTGCTGCTCGGTCTGGTAATCGGCGGTGGCGCCGGCGCCGTCATGGCGCAGCGGGTCGAGATGACCAAGATGCCCGAATTGGTCGCCTTTATGCACAGCATGATCGGCTTGGCGGCAGTGTTCATCGCGGTCGCAGCCGTGGTCGAACCTGCTGCGTTTGGCATCGTGGCACAAGGCATGGGCACGCTAGACATTCCCAACGGTAACCGCCTCGAGTTGTTCTTAGGTGCAGCCATCGGCGCCATCACCTTCAGCGGTTCGGTCATTGCGTTTGGCAAGTTGTCAGGCAAATATAAATTCCGTTTATTCCAAGGCGCGCCGGTGGTGTTTGCAGGTCAGCATATGTTGAACCTGGCCATCGGCTTGGCGACCGCCGGTTTGGGCGTGTACTTCATGGTCACTGGCGACTGGAATGCGTTTTTGCTGATGCTGGCACTGTCTTTTGTTCTGGGCGTGCTCATCATCATCCCGATTGGCGGCGCCGACATGCCGGTGGTGGTGTCCATGCTCAACAGCTACTCCGGCTGGGCAGCGGCGGGCATCGGGTTTAGCTTGAACAACAGCATGCTGATTATTGCGGGCAGCTTGGTGGGCTCCTCTGGCGCCATCTTGTCTTACATCATGTGCAAAGCCATGAACCGCTCCTTCTTTAACGTGATCCTGGGTGGATTTGGCGGCGAGGCAGGTGCAGCGGCTACCGGCAGCACCGAGCAACGCCCTGTGAAAAGCGGTAGCGCGGATGACGCCGCCTTTATTTTGGGCAACGCCGAAACCGTGGTCATCGTGCCCGGTTATGGCTTGGCAGTCGCACGCGCGCAGCATGCAGTAAAGGAGCTCGCTGAAAAGCTGATCCACAAAGGCATCACGGTGAAGTACGCCATCCACCCGGTGGCAGGTCGTATGCCGGGCCACATGAATGTCTTGCTGGCGGAGGCCGAAGTGCCCTACGACCAGGTGTTCGAAATGGAAGACATCAATGGGGAATTCGGCCAGGTCGATGTGGCCATCGTCTTGGGCGCCAACGACGTGGTCAACCCAGCGGCGATGATCAAGGGCAGCGCCATCTACGGCATGCCGATTCTGGAAGCCTACAAAGCCAAAACCATCATCGTCAACAAACGCTCCATGGCTGCGGGCTACGCTGGCCTCGACAATGAGTTGTTCTACATGGACAAAACCATGATGGTGTTTGGCGATGCCAAGAAGGTGGTGGAAGACATGGTCAAGGCGGTGGAGTAAGCCATCTGGCTACGAGGCCCCAGCTGCTGGGTTTACCCATTGGTGGCGTAAAACAAAGTGCGACTGCTTGCGCCGTCTGCGCGATGGGATTTTTGTCCTGTCGCGCCATAAAGCTTAGGCAACTTCTGCCGATGTCTTCCAATGTACGCCCATGATTGCAGCTATGCCCGGACGGGCGCCCGCAGAATCGGCTCACCCACCACCATTGCGCGCACACATAGCGCAACAAACTGGCACTAGATGAAAAAATTTGCTTGGACTTGGCTGGTCAACATCTCTCTTTGCCTCCTCAGTGCGTGTGGAGGCGGGGGGGGTGATGGGGCCAGCACTACGCCCAGCCCAGTTACGCCGCCCGTGACGCCCGTGACGCCCGGCCCAGTTCCGCCTACCGTATTGCTTGGGGTATTTTTGGATTCGCCGGTATCCAACATTAGTTACAAAACCAGCACGCAGACAGGCACAACCGACCTACAAGGTCAGTTCAAATATGTCGCCAATGAACTGGTAACTTTTTCGGTGGGCAAGGTGGTACTTCCTTCTGCCACTGCGTCTGCGATCATCACGCCCATGGATCTGGCCAAAACCTCCGATATGAGTAACAACGTAGTACTCAATATGCTGGTCTTTTTGCAGAGCTTAGACAAGGACGGTGATCCCAGCAATGGCATCCAAATTCAAGACGCGGCAATTAGCGCAGCAACAAGCGCCATCGACTTCAATGTATCGCCTGCGTCTTTTCGCGCCAACACCGTTTTCACCACGCTAATAGCAAATTCGGGTTCGGTTACCAAAACGCCGGTTACCTTGGCATCGGCGCTAGAGCATTTCAACACCACTTTGGCTGCAAGCAAAATTGTCGTGGCGGACCCACGCCCTAGCGCGAAAATTGCTACAGTTGCTGAGACCAAAGTGGGTAATTCCATTGTGCTGGACGGTTCAGCGAGCACCGACCCAAAATCGGCCACCCTAAGCTACAGCTGGACACTCACTGCGCCGACGGGCAGCCATGCAAAATTGTCCAAAGCCAATGAGGCCAAGCCGAGCTTCTCCATCGACGTTTCGGGTGACTATGTCGTGAGCCTGGTCGTAGACAACGGCGCGCTGACTAATTCCAGCAAGCTCACCGTGAAGGGCATCGACAATGTTTTTGGAAGTTCCAATTTATACCTTTACGGTAAAGGCACCAGCAACAATCTCCAGACGGTGTACATCGGCTGCCTTACCTGCGATGCGAGTCAACCCGATTCCATATGCAGCGCAGACCCCGCAAGTGCCTACGGCATTACATCGAGCGCCAGTAGCATTTGGGATGTCAACTCGGTGTACGGCAATCCCGACGGCCCCTTCAGCCCCTGGGACTTTCCCGGTTATCCGGCAACAACCCCGTTGGTTTTTTATGAACAGTTAGCTTTTAATGACAAGGCCGATGCCATCGCGCTGTTTTCGGTCGATAAAGGTGTGCGCGATCTATTTGACAAATTAACAGGCGGTGCCACAACGACTGACCCGCGCACAGTCGCTTACTTAGAAACCCTTTTTGCCGCACCCAACGCGCGGCCAGCAGATGTACTGACCGCACTTTGCGGTGCCAGCGCGGGGCCTGTGGCCGTCATGAATGCCATGCAGGCGGTGAAGAAAAAACAGCGCTGACTCTCAAGCAAACGCCTTCGCTATTTCAACCACCCTCGCTTGCGGAAATACCACATAGGCACCAAGGCGCTGCCTACCATCAAGGCCACGGTATAAGGGTAGCTCCAGCCACCCAAAAATTCCAACTCCGGGAATTTCAGGTTCATGCCATAGACGCTGGCAATCAAGGTCGGGGGTAATAAGGCCACACTGGCCACCGAAAAGATCTTGATGATCTTGTTTTGGTTGATATTGATGAAACCCACGGTGGCGTCCATCAAGAAGTTGATCTTGTCAAACAAAAACGCGGTGTGGCTGTCTAGCGAATCGATGTCGCGCAAAATTTGGCGCGCATCTTCAAACTGCTCTGCATTGAGCATTTTGGAGCGCATCATGAAGCTAACGGCCCGGCGCGTATCCATCACATTGCGGCGGATGCGTCCGCTCATGTCCTCGTGGCGGGCAATCGCGGCCAGGGCCTCGCCGGCGATTTCATCGGTCACATTGCCCGCCAGGACTTTGCGGCTGACGTTTTCCAAATCGTCGTAAATGCCTTCGAGCGTATCGGCCGAATATTCGGCGTCAGCATCGAATAATTTAAGCAACACTTCTTTGGCATCCTCGATCAAGCCCGGGGCGCGGCGCGCACGCATGCGCAGCAAGCGGAACACCGGCACATCTTCGTCATGGATGGAGAACAAGACGCCCTTGCTTTTAAGGCTGTCATTGACCAGGTTGAGAATAAAAGCGGCACGCACGGTGCGCGGCTCATCTTCGTCGGCAATCAAAAAGTCACTGCGGATGTGCAGTTCGCCGTTGTCTTCGGTATAGAAGCGGGCGGACTCCTCGATGTCCTCGTCCATCGCGTCTTCGGGGATGGACAAGCCGTAGTACTGCTTGATCCAGCGTTTTTCTTCGACGGTGGGCGATTCCAAATCCACCCAAATGGGCTGGAATTTGGAGAGTTCTTCCAGGGATTCGATTTCTTCCTGGAACAGGCGGCCGTTGGCCAGGGTAAAAATATTGAGCATGGCAAATG
>CANKNK010000060.1 GCA_947483455.1 Comamonadaceae bacterium
AACACTACCAGCGACCTGGAGGCCCAAGGCCCGATGGTGAACTACGCCAACCGGGTAGTGGATGTGATGGGCAGCTCCACCATGGGATTGAATACGGCCTTTGATGCATTTTTCGCATCGGCGCGCAATCTTTCCGGGGATCCGGCATCTACCGTTTTACGCAGCGGATTTATCCGTGACGCCCAGGGCGTGGCAGACCGCTTTGGTCAGCTTTCGTCGCAACTCGATTTGGTGCAACAGCAAACGCAGCAGGACTTGGACAGCTCGATCAAGCAAATAAACACATTGACGGACCAAATTGCCGAGGTCAATACGCAATTGGCCAAGCAAAAAAATGAAGCGTCGCAGCCACCGGATTTGCTAGACCAGCGTGATTTATTGCTGAAACAACTATCTGTCTTCGCGCGTATGAACACGCGATTTGAACCGAACGGTATCGTGACGGTCAGCGTAGGGCCCACCATTAATGCAGATGTATTGGTGGACAACCAAAAATCGTACATGATCGAGGCCAATTACGATTCGGCCTCTACGGAAAAAGTAGCACTGGTGCTGGACCCTTATGGCAAAGCCAGCACACTCAGCAGAATTACCAGCGGATCGCTGTCGGGGATTTTGGCCTTCCGATCGCAAGTGCTGGGAGGCTCCCGCACTGCGCTGGATGGCTTGGCGCAAACTTTTGCCAAAGAAGTCAACACCATCCACCAGGAGGGCGTAGACGGTTACGGCAACGCCGGGCAGACAATTTTTACGTTTGATCCCAAAGCCATCAACCTCGCCGGCGGAATGCAGGTCGCCTTCGATGACCCCTTGATGGTCGCAGCCGGCGCCCAATTCAGGGTGGTCGAGGGGGCAGAAAACCCCAGCGGAACCAATGCCAAGGTCACCTATGACCTGAGTCCGGCAGCCACCACAGGTAACAGTGCCGCTACTGCGGTCGCGGGACCGGCGCCACTGCAAACCGTGTTACTCAATAACGCAAGCGCGGGAATTGCACGGCCAATCAATGTCAGCTCCAGCCTGGGCGTGACCAGCGTGGCCGCAGTGAACCTCGGCATGCAAGATGTCAGTGTGTATTTGGACAATATGCAGCCCGGACAGCAACTGCAAATCTACACGCGCGACGGTAGGCATATTTTGGGATCAAGCGATATCAGTGCGCTGGCCGAGGACAATTTGGTCAAGCAGGAAAACGGTTTTGCGCTAGGCGCCACACTGAGCGATGAGTATCTGAACCAATCTGGCATATCAGCCGATGGCACCCAAGTGCTTGGTTACAAAGGCATGAATGTTTTCTACGGCGCGCAGGCCGTCGTACCGGCAGAACCCATCTTAGACAGCAAGGATGCAGTGAGCGGATACAACTATCTGCCCGCCGTATTAAGCGGAAACCGCATCGCCTCGCTGACGAAAAACACCATGCCACCTCCACCCAACGGGTATTTTCCGGAAGGCTCGTTCACGCTCAATGGCCACGCACTAGGCGATCTGGTGCCCCCAAGCAATGGCACTGCCCTGCAATCGTCTGCGATTGCAAATTGGATTAACCAATCCACTGCGCTCACCGGGGTAACTGCCAAGGCAAGCAATGTGATTGTGGTCAAACCGCAAGATATCCGGTTTGGCATGCCGCTTTACATCCAAGGCCAGGCCGTGCAAACCACGCGTGCGGACACGCCCGCCGCGCTGGCGAAGGCCATCAACCAAGCGAACGCAGGTGTCGAAGCCATCGTCAATGCGACGGGTGAAATGGTTATCACCAACAACGTGAAATCAAACGATATATCCTTAAATATCAGCCAACTGCCCCTGAACAACGGCGCAAACAGCTTGCCGCTGTTTATCAAGGATGGCAGCGCGTGGACGCAAATCCAAACCGCTTCGATAAGCACGCCCGAAGAATTGGTGGTGGCCATCAACAGTGCCAACGCAGGCGTCCAGGCACGCTTGAGTGGGTTTGACCTGGTCATCAGTAGGACAGCAAACCGCGCCGGTGAGGACATCCGTATTTCAACCGAGGCCAGTGATACCCCACAGGGCAGCTCGATGACGGCTTTGGGCATCCCGCCAAGAACCTTCAAAGTGGCTAACCCTGGCGACGATATCAGTATTTCAGCGACGCTTTCCGACAATCCTGGACTGACCTCGATCACCGCCTTGGGCATCAGCTCCACGACCTTCCATGGCAAAGTGGACTTAATTAAGCCAGCCATTGATGCGGTAACGATCAACACCTCAAGCATCGATCTGGGCACCGACAAGAATGGAATCTTAAATACCAAAGGTTTGATGATCAATGGACGGCCTATTGATCTGAAAAATATCCGGATTCCTAAATTGCCGGATTCACCGGCTGCCTCGGCTACCGCGCTGGAAAAAGAGAACTACAAACAAGCGCTTAGTCTGGCGATGCCGGGCTTTAGGGCCGCCATGCTGGAGATCGCTAGGGCCATCAATGGCAATGCAGGCCAGACCCAAGTAACGGCGCGATTGAGCGATGACAGCCGCAATCTCATACTAGGCAGCACAGCCAACGACACCAATCCCAAGATACGCATTACAGGCAATATCGCCACGAACACGGCGACCATCAAGGCCAACCAAATTGATTACAGCAAGCCCCTGTACCTCAATGGCTCAGGCGATGCGACGGATTGGAAAGCAGTGCCTATGTCGGGCGTATCCACATTGCAAGGCCTGGCCAACCAAATCAATAGCAGCGGTGCAAGCGTTCTCGCTATCGTGAACAGCGATGGGGATTTAGAGCTCCGAAATGACGTCTTGCACCCGGGCCAAAACATCCGTATTTCTGCTACAGGTATCAATGATGACTCCAGCACTTCGGTCACGGCCCTGGGGTCTACTGCCAAGACATTCAGTAACGGTAGCCCCATCGTCGGGAATGCCAATGACCAATATACCTACCAGGCCAATGCGTTTGGGATAGGCAATGGGTCTTGGCCCGCCGAGCCTATCAATACGGTGACCATCAAGAAGGACCAGGTCAGCTTTGACAAACCGCTGTACATCAAGGATGCGGGTATCTGGAAAAAAGTCACGATGTTCGGCGTTGCAACTTTGGAGGACCTGGCCCACAACATCAGCGTGAGCGGCGCAGGTGTCATCGCTACCGTCAATGCCCAGGGTGATTTAGAGATCAGAAATGACGAGCCGCACCGCGGACAGGACATTCGTACGTCTGCCGTGGCCTCGGATGCCACCGGAACTTCCTTGGTCACTGCGCTGGGCCAAATTGCAAGCACCTTCAGGGTGAAACATGACTTCAAGCCCTCTGGGCCCATTCAATTGGGCTTTGGGGCAGGCTCACCCACCCAGTTGACGCAATTGGGCTTTCGCACCGGCGCATTTGTGACGGGTGAAGTCAAGGATGACCTTTTGATCTTTGTGACCGGGCCGGGTAACGCTGCCGTCTCGGCCACCTACACAGGACAAGCGGCCGATGCCAAGCAGAATTTGCGTACCCAATCCTTGAATGTCAAATTTTTCCAGGATCCGGCCAAGTACAAAGGCGCGCTGTACTACACCATCTCCTCCACAGACACTAGCCAACCAGGGCTAGAGGCTACCGTGGTGGCCGAGCGCGTTTTCAATCCAGAAATGCTCAACCCCGGCGTGAGCTTTCAAGGGCTGAACATTGCCTTTACCGGGGTGCCCAAAGCCAATGATGTGTTCAAGCTGGACGGCAATAAGGACGGGCTGGGCAATAACGACAACCTGCTCACCATATCGGAACTGGAAACCAAAGCGGTCGTAGGTAATAAGACGCTGACCAACTCCTATATCGACCAAGTCAACGAGATGGGCAATATCGCCAGGCAGGCAACTATTTCACAAACCGCCCTGAAGGTGGTTAACGAGCAGGCCATTAAATCGCGCGACGAGATCTCGGGCGTCAGTCTGGACAAAGAAGCAGCAGACCTGATCCGCTATCAACAAGCCTACCAGGCTTCAGCCAAGGTGCTGCAGATTGCGAGCCAATTATTCGAAGCCGTGCTGCGCGTGTAATCAGTCAAGGAAACATCACCATGCAAGTATCCACCAGCTACCTTTTTGATCGCGCCAGCAAGCAAATGGTCAGTATCCAAAACGACTTGGCAAAATCACAACAGGAGATTGCAGCGCAAAAACAGGTGCTCAACCCTAGCGATGCGCCTAATCAGGCCGCGAGCATCACGCGCTTTAAGTCGGTCATCGCGCGACAGGACACCTACACCAACGCCTTAGGCCAGTTGCAAGCCCGACTCGATGCGGAAAGCGCGAATCTGACCACTGCCAGCGATGTACTAGTGCGGATTAAAGAGTTGGCGATTCAGGCCAATAACGGCACCCAAGGAACGGTAAGCCGCAAAGCGATTGCCACCGAAATGAAAGGTCTGCGCGACCAGCTGCTGAGCCTGGCCAACAGTACGGACGCGAGCGGGAATTACATTTTTTCAGGCAGCAAAGTAACTACCAAGGCATTTACCGAGGACTCCAAGGGTCACGTCCAGTACACCGGTGACCAGACGCGCATGCATGTGGCGGTGGGCGAGCAGCGCACCCTGCCCCTGAACCGCCCCGGAACCAATGCCTTTGTCCGGGTGGTGCGAACCAACCCCGATAACTCAGAGCAAGGCTACGGGTTTTTCACCGCCGTCGATGATTTGATTCATGGTGTTGACAACGGCGTCAGCAGTGAAATGCAGCGCGGCTTGACGGAAATGGACGCGCTGCACAGTGGCGTCGTCATGGCACAGGCCGAGGTCGGTACCGATATGAAGGTGGTAGAGCAACAAGGCGCGGTGGTGGACGATACCAAATTGAGCTTGAAGTTGGGACTCTCCAATGTCGAAGACCTGGACATGACGACGGCCGTGACGAATATGCAAAAGCTGATGCTGTCGCTGGAGGCGGCGCAGAGTACTTTTGCCAAGACATCGCAGATGTCGCTGTTTAAGTTCCTTGGCTAAGTGCGGCTTAAGTTATCCATTTTTCTGTCGATACCTGACAAATAAAGAAAAAACATGGTCTCCTCCGTAACATCATCCGCGACGACGACAGGGTCTAGTGGAACCACGAGCACTTCGAGCAGCTCCAGCTCCAGTTCCAGCAGCGCAAGCACGGGCTCGACGAGCACCTCGAGCGCCGCAAGCACTAAGGCGGGCATCATCAACAAGCTGGGCAGCGGGTCCGGCATCGATGTCACTTCGCTGGCTCAGAGCTTGGTGGACGCAGAAAAAGCCCCCCGTACTGAAGCAATCAACAAAAATATTTCTAAGAATCAGGCGGTTATTTCGGGTTTTTCTGCCGTTAAGTATGCGCTAACCAATGTGCAAGCCGCGTTTGACGATCTGAAAGATAAGAGCGACTTTCTTGCGATTAAGGCCAGCACTAACCAATCGAATGTATTTAGCCCCACCGCGACCAGCAGTGCAGTCCCGGCCAATCATTCTGTATTGGTCACCCAACTGGCCCAAGAGCAAAGAAGCGGATCGACCCAAAGCTACACAGCAACCGATCAGGCGATTGCTAACCTTGGCAATATTTACATTAATGGGGATACGAGTAGCCCTATCGTCGTGGACACGGCAACTCCAACCGGCGTCGTAGATGCCATCAACAAATCAAGTAAAGGCATTACGGCGCAGTTGGTCAATACGGGTAATGGTTACAAGGTCATGGTAACCGGTGCAACAGGTAAGGCAAATGCCTTTACCATTAGCACCGACGCCGCTGGTATGGATTTTGGCGGAATTTCCTCATCCAAGCCCCAAATCAGCCAATCATCACAAACGTTTGCTACCGGCGAGACGGCCATCGCTTCGAGCGCGATCACCTTGACCTTTAATGGCGACACGGCGCATCCGATTGTGGTGGACCCACCTACCCCTAACAATTTTGTCACCGCCATCACGAATGCCAATATTGGCCTTCAGGCTAGCTATTTTGGCGGCAAGCTCTCCGTCAGGAGCGCCTCAGGAAGTGCCAACGCGTTCAGTCTGTATACGGACAATGGCAGTGCCCTGGATTTCGTAGAAAAGCAGTCCGCCCAAGATGTTTCGATGACCACACCACTGCAGGAAGCCAAAAATGCCTTGCTGCAGGTGGATGGCATTCCCGTCAAAAGCAGCAGTAATGCAGTGAGCGACGTCATTGAGGGCGTAACCCTCAATTTGGTTGGTACCAACGCCACTACGGTGAATGGCGTGGCACAGGCCACTGGCAATCCGGCGACCTTGACGCTGACAAACGATGTAAGTGTTGCTAAAGGCAAACTAATGGCGTTAGTTACAGCCTACAACGATGCCAATGGCCTGTTGAACGAGGTAACCAACTCCAAGTCCACGTTGGAGACCTATGGCGGCACTTTAGCCAACAACTCGACAGTACGTGGATTGCGTGACCAGTTGCGTACGATGGTCACGGGAACCTCATCTACTGCAGGCGGCACAAGCGGCACGGGACCCGCACGTACTTTGTCTGCGCTCAGGGATATCGGGATTGAAATAGACAAAGCAGGCAATCTTAAGACTAACTCGGTTACTTTGGATTTGGCGCTGAATTTCAAGTTCAATGACACGGTTACCCTGCTTTCTGGCAATCAACAAGATCAAAAGTCCTTTGATACCACTCCGTCCGGACTGGCCGGCGATGCCAGCAAACTGCTAGGGACCATGCTCAGTGCCAGCGGCTCACTGATTACAGAAACTACCAATGCCAACACCAGGATTAGCAAATTCCAGGACGACTTGGCCGCGCTCAATGACCGCATGGAGAAACTGCTGAGCCGCTACCAAAAGCAGTTCGCGGCCATGGACAGCATGGTGGGCCAGTCCAAAGCCACGCAAACCAGCCTGACCGGTACTTTCGCTGGCATGATGGCGATGTATACCAATAAATAAGCCGTTTTAAAGAAAAAATCTGGAAACCCCTCAAGTTTCCAGTTCTGATGTCGATTCCCCCTTTGTACGGGGGGTATGTGTACCTTGAGTTGCGTCCCCCTTCCCCTTTCCGAAGTACCGGATTAATTGAAAGGACGGAATCTCATGGCATCAGACATTCACAATATCGCCGGCGCCCATGCCCCAGGGCAAGCGAAAGCAGCAGGCGCGACAGTGACCGCGCCGCACGCACCCGCCAAAGCCGAGGTCGCTGTGCAGCCCAAACTCGAGGTCCCCAAGGCACCAGAAATCAAATTCGACCCCAATAAAGTTCGCGAAAATTTGAGTGCAGCCATCGGCATGCTCAATAAACAGATGGAGGCGTCCAAGCGCGGATTGGGCTTTTCTTATGACGATTCAAAGAAGACCGCCGTAGTCAAAGTGACCGACGCGAATAGCGGTGAAGTGGTGCGTCAAATTCCCACCGAGCAAGTGCTGAAGATGGCACATCAAATTGATCAATATAAAGGCATGCTATACAACAAAGTTGCTTAAAAAGAATAAAAAATATTAAAGTTTTTGTTCCTGCAGTCGATGCTTTGAATAACAGAAAGAAAAACCTTTTTGTGACGGTAGTTAAAGAGGATTCTCTCTCTACCTTGTTTGACAAGTTTGATTTATCTACCGTTATATTTTTGGAGAATTGTTATGCCAGTCATTAATACCAACACCTCGTCCCAGTATGCGCAGGATGCGCTCAAGGTCAATGCCAAGGCCATGAGCACCGCGATGCAGCAGTTGGCTACCGGCAACCGCATCAACCAAGCGCGTGACGATGCAGCTGGCCTGTCCATTGGTCAGAACATGACCTCCCAGGTTCGTGGTCTGAACCAAGCCGTGCGAAACGTGAATGACGGCATCAACCAGCTTCAAACCGCCGACGGTGCCCTGGTCGAGACCAGCAATATGCTCCAACGCATGCGTGAGTTGGCCGTGCAGTCCTCCAACGCCACCAATTCTGACAAACAGCGTGAATACCTTCAAAGTGAGTACAGCTCGCTGCAGGTCGAGATCACCCGTATTGCCAGCAACACGACTTGGAATCAGGCCGGACTATTTGGTGTCTCGCTGGTGTACCAGGCAGGCATGTCATCTGGTCAGACTATTTCGGTGCAAATCGCATCCATGGATTCCACCAGCCTCGGTCTGGTTGCCGCGAACACGGTTTCGACCTTTGCCAAGTCTCAAGCGGCAATCGGTTTGGTCGATTCAGCCATCGACATCGTGAATGCTGCTCGCAGCACCATGGGCGGAATAATGAATCAAATGAGCTACTCGGCCGACAACATGGTCAACATTTCGACCAATATTGCCGCCTCGCGCAGCACCGTAATGGACACCGACTACGCCACAGCTTCGTCGCAATTGTCCAGGACGCAGATTATTCAGCAAGCCGCTACGGCCATGCTGGCCCAAGCTAACCAGCAACCGCAAAGCGTACTAGCACTCATCAAGTAACTCCAATCTGTCTACGTTGATCAACTATTTTGGAGTCATTTGATGCCAGTCATAAATACCAACACTTCGTCCCAGTATGCGCAGGATGCGCTCAAGGTCAATGCCAAGTCCATGAGCACTGCGATGCAGCAGTTGGCTACCGGCAACCGCATCAACCAAGCGCGTGACGATGCAGCTGGCCTGTCCATTGGTCAGAACATGACCTCCCAGGTCCGCGGTCTGAACCAGGCCGTCCGCAATACCACTGACGGCATCAACCAGCTTCAAACCGCTGATGGGGCCCTAGTCGAGACCAGCAATATGCTGCAGCGTATGC
>CANKNK010000061.1 GCA_947483455.1 Comamonadaceae bacterium
TCTTTTTTTGGCGAAACAACACAGGTGAAGAGGTGGATGTGGTGGTGGAACAGGGCGACAAGCTGCTGCCTATCGAAATCAAATCCGGCCAAACTTATAACAGCGACTTCTTGTTAGGGCTGAACAAGTGGGCGCGTTATGCCGGTGATGCGGCCTTACCCAGTCAATTGGTTTACGGCGGCGACATGTCCATGACCCGTAACGCAGTGGCAGTGCACGGCTGGAGGGAGATGTCAAGACTGCCCGGGTAGCATGACACCACTCACCGCCCCGTCCGCGCCAGATACCGCTTGCGCCAGAACACCACGATCAGTGTTAGCGCGACCGTCGCCCTCCACGCGCCGGTCTGGTTGTGTATCAGCGGCAGGGTGTCAAAGTTCATGCCGAAGAAGCCATTGATCAAATTCAGTGGCAAGAAAATGGCGGTGGGAACGGTCAGCGTGCGCATGATGTCTTTGGTGCGGCTGCCTTGCACGCTCAAGTGCATTTGGGAGAGTCGGGGAATTTCGGGCGACTGGACCTGAACCGGCGCTCAGGCAGACCCAGCCAGGTGGCCTGTGATTCCCAAAACAAGGGGCATCTGTTGATTAGCCAGTCAAACTGAGCCAGTGTTTGCATCGAATATTTACTTGACTGAAAATTTTTAGTTGAAAACTATTGCTTTGCTTGGCCTTGAATCGCGGTTACCAGATCGTGCCCACTCCTTTAGCCCAAAAAAGACATGCCTTACCCCTACGCCATCTATGACGTTTTCACGCAAACCCCCTTGGCCGGTAACCCCCTCGCGGTGGTGTTTGACGCCCAGGGCTTGAGCGACAAGGCCATGCAGGCCATCACATGCGAATTCAATTTATCCGAAACAGTGTTTGTGCTGCCGCCCGAAAAAGCGGGGCATAGCGCACGCATCCGCATATTTACCCCGGGCTATGAACTGCCTTTTGCTGGGCATCCCACGGTGGGGACGGCGGTGGCGCTGGCAGAGCGAACACAGCCCGGTGCAAACCTGACATTGGTGCTGGAAGAAAACATAGGCCCGGTGTCGTGCAATGTCCAGGCCCATGGGCAGGGTCCAGCTTTTGCGCGCTTTGGCCTGCCCCGCTTGTCTGAAAGCGTCCCAGCCCAACTTGATATGCAGGGGCTCGCAGCGGCCTTGGGCTTGTCTGGGGCGCAATTAGGTTTTGATGGCCATCAGATCGGCATTTGGAGTGCGGGCGTGCCATTCTTGATGGTGCCCGTGAACAGCTTGGACGCAGTGATAAGCATTCAGTTTGCCCCAGGCTTGTGGGCGCAAGTGGCGCCGCAGGTTCAGGGGCGCACCGTGAGTGCCTATGTGTATTGCCGGGGTGGCGTCAGTGCAAACGCGCATTTTCATGCCCGCGCTTTCATTCCCGACATGGGGGTGACTGAAGATCCGGCCACCGGATCGGCGGTGGCCGCCATGACAGGCGCATTGCAGGCTGCCCAAGGCTGGGCCGAGGGCACCCATGCGCTGCTGATCGAGCAAGGTTTTGCCATGGGTCGGCCTAGCCAAATCCATGTGGAATTAACCCTTGGGCAGGCGCGCCTTCGATCGGCCAGCATTGGCGGCTTTGCGGTACGTATCGCTAGTGGTACCTTGGCACTGTAAGCAGCGGGAGCCGGGTCAGCCCTGTCCCCTTAGCCCGGTGCCCCCATTGGGGCGGGCTTTGTCCAGCATTCGCTGATTATTTTGATAAAGGTCAAGACCGCTACTTAGTCGGGCGCGCATGATGCGCCCATGACCCACACTATTTCCGCGATGCAGCACCACCATGCCATGGTGCACCTTGAACGTCTTGAAAACATGCTGGCTGACTTGCTGCGGCTGATCCACGAGCAGCGCGGTGGCGAGCGCACGCGGGCGGAGGTGGCGGCAGAGTCCTTGCCCGGGCCGGGCGACTCCCATGCCCAGAGCATGACCCAGCGGGATATGGATTTTTGTATCGGCGAGCGCGAAATTGCCCGCTTGCATGAAGTGGAGGCCGCCCTCAAGCGCCTGCACCAAGGTAGTTATGGCTTTTGCACCGAATGCGGTAGCGAAATTTTGGAAGCCCGTCTGGATGCCATGCCCGAAACCGCCCATTGCATGGCCTGCCAAACCCAGCTCGAAGCCCAAGGCCACGCTTAAGGTGCGATCAGCACAGCGCTGTTTTGCCCCATTCCCTCTAGCGCACGCAGTAAAAATGTAAATCCGGCCCGCGCACTTCGTCGGCGCTGCGCACGGGCGAGGGGTTGGGTAGGTCTGGCGCATACACCATGCCGCCGGGTAGTACCCAGACGTCGCTGCGCAAACTCACACCGCCGTTGTAATCGCCAAGGGCAGCCAAGTACTCGAGTTCGGCCACCGTGGGCAGGCGCGCATTCATATTGCTACAGGCACGCTCGGCCGCTGCAGGCCCGGCGGTATGCGCTACCGGCATGCTCGGGGTGCCCAGCAATTCCAAACTGCGGTTGCCGACCATCACTTTCGATGGGAATTTGGTTTTCTGAAAATAGTCAAACACTTGGCCCGCTGCACTTTGCATGACTGATTGCGGATAGCCTTGGGCCTGAAAGCTGCGGGTGGTGCCGTCTTTGCCTTCTAAATGCATGGTGACCAGCACCTGGCCGTTGCAGTCTTGGGCGAATGAATAGGTGCCCCAGAAAATACCATACAGCTCGCGCACCAGCTTGTCATCTAAATACCCTTGGCGCTTTTGGTCACGTAGCCCGCGTACCAGTTGGGTCAAGGGCATGGGGTTGAAAAAAGCAATCTTGCGCTGGCCCGGTTGCAGGTCGCGGAAATAGGCATCCAAGGTGGCTTTGAAGCTGCCTTCAAGCAGCACGTCCATGCCCATACCCGCATTGGCCTGGGCGCGGTTGGCGTTCTCCATGTCGTCCATGGCCTGCACAATGCCAAAGGCGACCGCCTCTTTAGCGCCCTCCCGGATGAGCGAGACCACGTTTTGCAGCATCTCCTTGGATTGCTCGTTCTTGGTTTTGGCGTAGGTTTCCTGGTACTGGCACAAATCCTTGCCGCGCACAAAGGGGATGGTGGGCCAAATTTGGATCGGCCGCGCGGTCTGCGCCAGCGCGGTCTCGCCGGCCAGGGTGCCTACAAGTGCCAGCACCCCGACTAAGGTGCGCCCTACAAACTCCCAGCGAGGGCGATGATTTTTTTCCAAGGGCGATGTGTGCATCTTGTAATTCTTTCCGAGTCTGACAAGCCTGAACCCGAGCGCCGCGCCATTGGGTGGCTTGGCTCACGTACCTACAATTTTAGAGCCCCTAAGGGTTCGGGTCGATAGACAGCACCTGACACAACGCAAAGGGCTATCAAGTTGGCACACAAAAAAATCCCGCCATGCCGCGAGGGCGTTGGCGGGATGACGCGGTAGGCCGCAGGCGAATGCGTCAGGGCGTTTTGGCGCTATGGGCAGCCCCGCCGGACCAACCGGGCGGCGGCAATATGCCTTTGACGGCTGCTTGTGCCAGCTTGAAAAACACATCGGTGTTGTCGATGACGCCGGTAAACGCATAAGCACCCGGCCCGTACGCCGACAAAGGAATATCGGTGGCAGTGTGCACCGCACTTTCACCGGGCACTTGGCCGGTAATCATGTACTTTCCATCGGCGTCACGCGCCATGGGGCCCGCTGGATAAACAGAAAGTGGTTCTTTTTTAACAAAGGGTTGTTGGCCGTCTTGCAAGGGCCGCGCATTGGTGCGGAAGTCTTCCATGCGGTCCGAGTTGGCGCCGTAGCCCACCAGTACGCGGTTATCAATGTCCGTGGTTTCAGGGTAGCCATCGGCGGCAATTTTGTAGCGGGGAAAGCCTGCTTGTTCATAGACGCCCACGACGGCGTCGCGCAGTGCTGTACCACCACCTTCGCGCACCAGGGCTTGCAAGCGCGCATCACTCACACGCGAGCCGCCAATCAAGGCTACACCGGCACACTCATGGTCTGCGGTGACGATGACCAGGGTGTCCTTACGCGCTGCCGCATAGGCCTGGGCCAAGGCGACGGCCCGGTCAAATTCCAGGGTGTCCAGCATCCAGCGCTCGCTATCCATAGCATGCGCCTGCTTATCAATAGAGGCGCCCTCGATCATCAGCACAAAGCCGTTTTTCTGCCGGTCCAGCACGGCCAGCGCCTTGGTCGTCATTTCATCGAGCATGGGTTGGTCAGGGAAGCCGTAGTCATCCACCACACGGCCACCGACACCCGAAGCCTTGTTGCGGCGTCCATCGATTTTGTCTAAGGCCACGTTCATGTTGGACAGTGCGAATAGGCCGAGTAAACGGTCGGTTTTCTTTGGATCTATGCTGTCGAGTGCGGTTTTGTCCGCAGCATAGTCAAAACCAGCATTTTGAAACTCGGCCAGCAGATTGCGGTCTTTGTCCATCGCGCCAGGCGCAGCGCCCCAGCGCTTGACGATGTCGGCGGTATGGGCATCAGTGGAGGAAAACGCATAGTCGCTGCGGTCGGCCCGGGCAGATCCTGGCGTGCTCGCAGGTAAGAACCATTTACGTCCACCACCCATGAGTACGCTCAGCCCGGACAGTCCCCGGTCATCCAGGTACTGATCCACGATGCCAGTTCCGGCGCCCCGGTTACTGGTATGCACGGCATTGCCCGCCGGGGTGGCGTCAAACACATCCGCAGTGGTCACCAGGCCCAGCGCTTTGCCTTGGGTGCGGTGCAGGTATTCACTCAAGTATTCGATACGCGGATTGTCAAAAGGGTCGATGGTGTCGTCGGGGAAGACGCCTTCTTCGTTGTTGTTGTTTTTGTTGCCAGAGACATAGGCCGTCATGCCGGGCGACGAGTCGGTAACAAAGGAGTTGAGTGAAGCCGTTTTAACCATGCCGGTGACCGGAAAGGTATCCATCGCCAAGGGTTTGATGACCTTGCCTTGCGCGTATCCACCAGCGACCAGGCGCGCGGCGGTGCGTTGGGCGGCCCCCATGCCATCACCCAACAGGATGATGATGTTTTTCACTTTTTGGGTGCCGGGCAGCAATGCAAGGACTTCAAAATTTCCTTCTGCCGTCACGGTTTGTCCGTCGCTTTGGGTAGCTGTCACGCGCAGGCTATGCACGCCCGGTTTGTCAAGGCTGAAGGCGCGGATGCTCGCCAAGGTGGCATTCGCTGGAACGCCTTTGATACAGGCGGCTTCGCAAGCCTTTAGCGCTACTGGCGCAGCAACGGTTTTTCCGTCCACGGTAAATACTGCGCTGCTAATTTGCTTAGATGCATCATCGGGGCGGATCGTGGCCTGCAAGTCAAAGCGCTGACCCGGCAAAAAACGGGCAATCACCGGTGCGGCTTGGCCGCTGCTAAAAAGCTCGCTGGGCGGAGTTAGTCGGGTCACTGTCGGTGCGGCCTGCGCTGCGATGGCCATCCAGGCCGATGCGAGGGCGATGCCCAGTCTGGCAGGGCGCTTGTTGAACTTTGTCATTTCCATACTCCTAGTAAACACATCAAAACAAGTTTCTCGATCCGACGGGCCTTATCCGGGCCCTGCGTACTAATTTGTTAGTGCTTATGCTGCAAGGCGTGGCGGTAGCTAAAGAACTCAGCCGCATTCATGCGGCGCGTTGCTTCGCTGTCCAATTGCAATCGCACCCAAGTAACACGCCCATCTGGACCTTCTTGGCGGCCTACATCCAGCACGCCCACCACCTCTACCAGGCCGCGCGTGTAGGCGACTATCCAGTCCTGCTGCTCAGCAGGTAGCGACACCGCTACCGTGGAAGGTGGCAGGTCATCGGCTTCCCCATCGGCGTGCTGGCTCATTTGCACCGGGCGCGGCGTCAGCAAAAATTGACCGGGCGCCGCCACTTCTTGCTGCACCACATAGCCTTGCAGAGACACTCTCTTGCCCTGCGCTTCGCGCAATGACGGACTGATTTGCAGTCCCTGGGGGCCCACCGGAAATTGAAAAAACTCAGTCATCCGCAGTCGCACAGACGCTGGCTGCGCGCTTTGTGGGACAGTGGTTTGCCCCAGTGCCACCGGAACCCAAGCTCCCACCATCAGACCCATACACAGGGCCCGAACCAAGTTCCAGGGCACTGCATCAGCCATGCTGATTCGAAGACTTGCCGTGGTGTCGCTGCGGGCATAGCCGGGAGTGGCGTTTTCAGAGGTGCGCATGGAGCTGCATATTACCCAAGGGCCATGACGGTTGTGTGAAACCTGCCTCATAGCAACCTAGAATACCTTGATGTGGATGTATGTGCTTCAGGGGGTTGGGTTTGGTTTTGCTGCCGCCTCGCAGCCCGGGCCGTTTCAAACCTACCTGATATCGCAATCCATCAGCCAGGGCTGGCGCCGCACTTTGCCCTCGGCGCTGGCGCCTTTGCTCAGCGACGGCCCCATCATCGCCTTCTGTCTGCTGGTGCTGTCGCAAGTGCCGGTGTGGATGGAGCAGGTTTTGTATGGTGTCAGCGGCGTGTTCATTTTGTACCTGGCCTGGGGCGCTTTTCGCGCCTGGCGCGCGCCACCGGTGCCTAGTGGCCCAGAGCTCGAAGCGGGTCTGCCGATCGGCAAAGCAGTGGTGATGAACATGCTTAGCCCCGGCCCCTATATTTTTTGGACCCTGGTGACTGGCCCTATTTTGGTGGCGGGTTGGCGCGAGTCGCCAGCCTACGGGCTCTCTTTTCTCGGGGGTTTTTACTTCACGCTCGTGGGTGGCTTGGCCACGATGGTCTTGGTGTTCGGGCTGGCGGCGCGCTTTGGCCAAGGTATTAACCGGGCGATGCTGGGCTTATCGGTCCTGGCGCTGCTGGTGTTTGGCCTGTACCAACTGGGCAAAGCCTTGGGGGTTTGGTAATTTGCGGGCCGACTCCGCTCTAGCAACAGGGGTGCTGCGCCGCGGGGTCCCCAGGTCGATTCAGGCCAAGTGCACACTGGGGATGCTAAAGCTGTCGGCGTAGGTAAAGTAAATCGAACTAAAAAACATGGCCGCCATCACCATGGCTGTGGGGTACAGCACCAGGGCCACCGCCTCTTCGCTACCGGACAAACCGGCTACCAGTACCACGCCCAGCCCAATAACCATGAAGGCCAGCATCCACACCATGGTGTAGACCGTAAACGCTCCGATATTGCGTATACAAGCGACCAGGCTGAAGAACAGGCTTTTCAGGGGGCTGACATGGTCCCAATACACCAGCGCTGGCGCGAACCAGAACAGCAAAGACAAAGGCATGTAAAACACCAGCGCCACCATGGTGGCTGCTTCAAAGGCCGGGTCCTGCAGGACCTCGCTGCCGACTGCGCCGCCAAACAAATACATTTGTGCGAATTTGCCACCGTCGGCCAACGCGGACAGGCCCAGAACACCGACAAAACCCAGCGCATACAGTGCGCCCAAAATGAGCATGGCCCGCAACTGGGCACGCCCGGCACGAAAACCCGCAATCAAAACACTGGGCATGGGGAACTGGCCTTTGAGCGCTTCCTGTGTGGCCACCATCAGCCCCAGGGTTGCGCCCGGTAGCAGGGCCAGGGCTAGCACATTGCCGATCACAGGCACCATGGAGATAAGCGACATCACCGCCATAAATATAAAGAACAAACCCGTGAGCGCCAGCGGCTGGCGGAAAAAGGTGCGCATGCCTAGTTTGACCCAGAGGACGCCTTGGCGGGCGGGAACGATATGAAGTTTCATGCAGTAGTGTGGGTGGTGCCGGACGACGCGCCCCAGCCTAATGGGTGGGTGATGCGCTGGCGCAGTATGCGCTCAAAGGGGGCTGGATCGTGCGCTTTGAGCATGGCGGCTTGGCGCGGCAGGTGCAAGTCCCATAAACGCGAGAGCCAAAAGCGCAATGCAGCCGCACGCAGCATGGTGGCCAACACGGCCAATTCCGCTGCTTGCAGGGGGCGCACACTGGTATAGGCCTGCATAAAAGCATGGGTGCGCGCTGAATCGGCTGTGCCATCGGCTAGGTTCACACACCAGTCGTTCAGGCAGACGGCAATATCAAACACCCAGGCGTCGTTCCCGGCAAAGTAAAAATCAAAAAAGCCAGTCAATTGGGCGTGGCCCTTTGCGTCGGGCGCAAACATCACGTTGTCGCGAAACAGGTCGGCATGGATGGGGCCGCGGGGCAGGGCCGCGTATGGCGCGCTATGCGCCAGCACCTCTTGCGTCTGCAACTCACTTTGCAACAGCGCGCTTTGTTCTGGTGTCACAAAGGGCAGCACCTCGGGCACGGTGCGCTTCCACCAGTCTAGGCCTCGCAAATTGGGCTGTTGCCTATCAAAACTGAGGCCGGCCAAGTGCATACGCGCCAGCATCGCGCCAACTTGCGCGCAATGGTCGGTGCCCGGTTGCAATTCGCTTTTGCCCGCCAACAGGCTCACCACACAACTAGGCCGCCCTTGCAGGCTGTGCAGCAACTGGCCATGGGCATCGGCCGCCGGGTCGGGCACGGGGATGCCTTGCTGGGCCAAGTGGCGCATCAGGTGCAAGTAATAGGGCAGTTGCTCGGCGCTCAAGCGCTCGAACAGGGTGAGCACATAGCGCGCATGCGCGGTGTCGGCAAAATAATTGGTGTTTTCAATGCCACCAGCGCAGCCCTCCAGACGGGTCAGCGGACCCAGCCCCAGGGTGTGGAAA
>CANKNK010000062.1 GCA_947483455.1 Comamonadaceae bacterium
GCGTGACTTTGTCCCGCTCATCATGGTGGCCAGCGTACCGCAGGTCTTGGTGGTCAATCCGAAAAAAGTGCCGGCCGCCAACTATGCAGAATTTTTGGCGTTTGTCCGCAAAAACCCCGGCAAGCTCAACTACGGCTCGGCCGGTGGCGGCACCTCGCACCACCTGGCTGGTGAGTTGTTCAAGCTACAGACCAATACCTTTATCACCCACATCCCCTACCGGGGTGCCGGTCCCGCGCTGCAAGACCTGATTGCCGGCAATGTGGACATGATGTTCGACGGCCTGGGCTCCTCAGCGGCGCACATCAAGGGCGGACGCATCAAGGCTTTGATGGTTTCGGGCACCAAGCGCAACCCGGCTTTCCCCGATGTGCCCTGTTCGACCGAATTGGGTCTGCCCGACTACACCGTGAGCACCTGGTACGGTATTTGGGCGCCCAAAGGCACGCCCGCTGATATCCAGGCGCGGGCCATAGAAGAAATCCGCCGCGCCTGCCAGACCGACGAAGCCAAGACCACCTGGGCCAACCAAGGGGCCGATTTCCCCAACCTTGCTGGCGCACAGTTTGATGGATTCATCAAAACTGAGCTGGCAAAGTGGTCCAAGGTGGTCAAAGCCTCGGGCGCCAAGCTCGACTAGGCATTCTTGCCAAGGCGGCCGCAGCGGGTGGCTGCCTGGTTTGAGCCGGCATTCGGTGTAGCACGCGTTTTTTACATGTCCCAACACAATCTTTTTTCTGCGCTGCGCGCCGCTTTTCCGCGCGATCTGGACCAGACGGCGGTGCAGACGGAAACCGGTTTGTGCTACTCCTGGCGCGACCTGGACCGCGCCACGGCGATGTTGGCCAATTTGTTGCAATCCCTGGATTTGCCCGCAGGCAGTCGGATCGCCGCGCATGTGGATAAATCGGTGGAAGCCATGTTACTCTACCTGGCCACACTGCGGGCCGGCTATGTGTACTTGCCACTCAATGTGGCCTACCAAAGCGCCGAGTTGCAGTACTTTCTAGGCAATGCCGAGCCGGCGGTGCTGGTCTGTTGTCCGCGCGATTTTGGCTGGGTCAGCAAGTTGGCGTTTCAGGCGGGTACGCAGTATGTGTTCACCTTGGACGATCAGCGCCAGGGCAGCTTGCTCGAACGCGCGGCGCAGCATAGCGACGTGCATACCATTGCTAGCTGTCAGGCGGACGATCTGGCCGCCATGGTTTACACCAGTGGTACTACGGGCCGCAGCAAAGGCGCCATGCTCAGCCATGGCAATTTGCTTAGCAACGCCAAGGTGCTCAAAGACTATTGGGGCTGGCGCAAAGGCGATGTGCTCATCCACTGTCTGCCGATTTTTCATGTGCACGGCTTGTTTGTAGCCCTGCATGGCGCGCTGCTCAATGGCAGCAAGATGCTGTGGTTGGCGCGCTTTGATCCCAAGCAGGTGCTGTCTTGTTTGCCGAAAGCCACTGTTTTTATGGGCGTGCCCACTTTGTATGTGCGCCTTCTCGGAGAGGCTGGTCTCACGCCACACGCCTGCGCGAATATGCGTTTATTTGTGGCGGGTTCCGCGCCCTTGCTGTTAGAGACGTTCCAGGATTGGACTGCACGCACCGGACACACGATTTTGGAGCGCTACGGCATGAGCGAAACCGTCATGCTCGCGTCCAATCCCTATGCGCCCGATGCGCGCCACGGCGGCCAGTCAGAACGGCGCGGCGGCACGGTGGGCTTCCCACTTCCTGGCGTGCAATTGCGCGTCAGTGCAGAAGGTGGCAAGCCCTGCGCGGTGGGCGAGGTCGGAAATATCGAAGTGCGTGGCCCCAATGTATTTAGTGGCTACTGGCGCATGCCCGAAAAAACCGCCGAAGAATTTACCCAAGACGGCTACTTCAAAACGGGCGACGTTGGCATGGTCGATGCACGCGGCTATGTCAGCATTGTGGGCCGCAGCAAAGACCTCATCATCAGCGGCGGCTACAACGTCTATCCCGCCGAGATCGAGGGCTATATCAACGCTATGCCCGGTGTGGCCGAAAGCGCGCTGGTTGGCGTGCCGCACCCAGATTTTGGCGAGGTCGGCGTGGCCGTGGTCATTGCCAAGCCCGGCGCTGCGCCAGATGCCAATGCCATCGTTCAATCGCTGAAAGCCAATTTGGCGAATTTCAAAATTCCCAAGCGCTGTTTTGTCTTGTCCGAGTTACCGCGTAACGCCATGGGCAAGGTGCAAAAAAACTTGCTGCGCCAGCAGTACCAGAACCTGTTCACCGCCTAAGCGGCCGCTATGCGCCAAGCGATTCAAAACCTCGAAGAATCGAAAATTCGCGAAGTGGCCAATGCCGGCATGGGCCGCAGCGATGTGCTGGCTTTTTGGTTTGGCGAGAGCGACGAAGTCACGCCCGATTTCATACGCCAGGCGGCTATCGAATCACTGCAATCGGGCGAGACCTTTTACAGCCATAACCTGGGGCTGCCCGCACTGCGCGACGCAGTGGCCCAGGCCATGGCCGCCAAGCACGCGGGCGCGCCCGGCAGTGCGCCTCTAGGCGCCGAACGTATTGCCATCACCTCGGGCGGCGTCAATGCCCTGATGCTGGCGGTGCAAGCGGTGGTCGATGCCGGCGACGAAGTGGTCGCAGTCACCCCGGTCTGGCCCAACCTGACCGCGCAGCCGCTGATCCTGGGCGCGCATTTGCGGACCGTGGCTTTGCGCCCGCAGGCCGGGGCCTGGACCTTGGATCTGGACGCCTTGCTAGCGGCCATCACCCCGCGCACCAAATTGCTAATCGTTAACGCACCTAACAACCCCACGGGCTGGACGCTCAGCCGTGAAGAGCAAAGCGCCATCTTGTCGCATTGCCGCCGCACCGGCACCTGGATACTGGCCGACGAGGTATACGAAAACCTGTATTTCGCGCCGTCCAGCAATGCCTGCGCGCCCAGTTTTTTAGACATCGCTGAGCCAGCAGACAAGCTCATGGTGGCGCATAGTTTTTCAAAAAGCTACCTCATGACCGGCTGGCGTTTGGGCTGGCTGGTGCTGCCACCGTCCGCCACGGCCGACATCGGCAAACTCATTGAATTCAACACCTCCTGCGCCAGCGTCTTCACCCAGCGCGCGGGCCTGGTGGCTTTGCAGCGGCGGGATGAAGTTACGCCACGCGTGGTGCGCCATTTGCAAGCCTGCCGCGACACCCTGGTACCAGCGCTGCAATCTATCCCCGGCTTGCAAGTGGCCAGTCCCCAGGGCGGCATGTACGCGTTTTTTGAGTTGCCAGGCCACAGCGATTCACTGGCGACGGCCAAGCGTTTGGTGGCCGAGGCCGGCCTGGGTTTGGCCCCTGGCCTAGCCTTTGCGCCCGAGGCTGCTAGCTGGCTGCGCTGGTGCTTTGCCTCCAAAGACCTCGGTCGACTCACACAGGGCGTGGAGCGCTTGCGCGAGTGGCTGCGCCACAGCTCCACCAAGGGCTGATTGCTAGCGCTAGCCCGTCGGACTTGCTACAGCGCGCCCATGTCTAACCAGCCGAAGGTCCTTGCGCTGCTGGCGCAAATTGAAGGCGCCTTGCGTGCGCTGGCCGATGCACAGCAAGCCCAGCCCATGCGCGCCTATATGCAGGACCAGTTTGCATTCTTAGGTATCCACGCGACCCCGCGCCGACAAGCCTTACGGGCGCTGCCTGGCTTGAAAGATTGGACGGCCCCTGCCTTGTTGGCGCTGGCCGAAGCCTTGTGGGCCTTGCCAGAGCGTGAGTTTCAGTACGCGGCGGTGGACTTGCTCGCCAAGTACCACCGCCAGCTAGACCTGCAGAGCCTGCCGTCCCTGATCGCCTTGGTGCAGCGCAAGTCCTGGTGGGACAGCGTCGACGCTTTAGCGGGTGTGGTGGGCGATATCTTGCTGCAGGCACGCCAGCAGGGGCATGATGGCCAGCACACCATGGATAGCTGTCTCGGCCATAGCAATGTATGGGTGCGCCGCGTGGCGATGTTGCACCAATTGGGCTGGAAGGAGCAAACCGATGAAAGCCGCTTGCTGACTTACGCGCTGCGCTTGGCCAGTGAGCCCGACTTTTTTATCCGCAAAGCAATTGGCTGGGCTTTGCGCGACTATGCGCGCACCCGCCCCGAGGTGATTCGCGCTTTTTTGGCACAACACGGCCAAGTGTTCTCGGGCCTCACGCGCCGTGAAGCGGGCAAACACCTAGGCTGAGCGGGTGCTGCCCGTAGCTGGTGGAAGGACGGCACTACCAGGTATCGACCATGCCGCCGCGCAAGGGACGGGTGTGTCCAGCAGCCAGCGCACGGCTGAGCCAAGCGCGGGTCTGGGCGGGGTCGATGACGGCGTCGATTTCCAGGCTGGCCGCCATGTTCATGGCGCTACCCTTGTCCACATGCTGGGCCAGCAGTTGGGCAAACAAGGCCTCGCGCTGCGCGCCTTCGGGCTGCGCTTCCAATTCTTTTTTAAAGCCCAGGCGCACCGCGCCTTCCAGACCCATGGCGCCAAACTCGCCGCTGGGCCAGGCGATGGTGCACAGCGGTGCATGAAAGCCCCCGGCCGTCATGGCCATAGCGCCCAGGCCGTAGCCCTTGCGCAGGACCACGCTCACAAAGGGCACGCGCAAATGCGCCGCGGCCACGAACATGCGGCTGACATGGCGCACCTGGGCTCGCGTTTCGACTTGCGGGCCCACCATGAAGCCGGGCGTGTCCACTAAGCTGAGCAGCGGCAGGCCGTGGGCATTGCACAGCTGCATAAAGCGCGCGGCTTTGTCGGCTGCATCTGCGTCAATAGCGCCGCCCAGGTGCTGGGGGTTGTTGGCTAGGCAGCCCAGCGCTTTGCCCTCTATACACAGCAGTGCCGTGTGTATGCCAAGGCCAAAACCGGTGCGTAGCATCAACACGCTGCCTGCATCGGCAATGCCTTCGATGGCTGCCCGGCTGTCGTAGACGCGCAGGCGGTTTTCGGGTACGACATCGCGCAGACGCAGCGCGTCGGGGGCTTGCCAGCGATGCAAGGTGCGCCCAGGGTTAAAAAAGCCCAGGTACTGCTTGGCAGCGGACACCGCCTGCGCTTCGTCCGCGACCAAAATATCGATCACGCCATTGGCATGCTGTACGGCGCTGGGCCCAATCGCTTCAGGCGGATACACCCCCAGGCCACCGCCCTCCACCATGGCCGGCCCGCCCATGCCGATGTTGCTGGCCTCGGTGGCGATGATGAGATCGCAGCAGCCCAGCAGCGCCGCATTGCCGGCAAAGCAGCGACCGGTGGTGATGCCAATCACCGGTACCTGCCCGTTGAGCCGGGCAAAGCTGGCGAAGGTGGCCACATGCAAACCGGCCAGGATCGGCATATCCACATCGCCCGGGCGCCCACCACCGCCTTCGGCAAACAAAACCACAGGAAGCCTGTGCTCTAAGGCGATGCCCAGCATGCGGTCGGTTTTTTGGTGGTTGCGCATGCCCTGCGTGCCGGCCAGCACGGTGGCGTCGTAGGCCATCACCACGCACGGCTGGCCATCGACGCTGGCGGTGCCGCAGACCATGCCATCGGCGGGCGTGTTGCGCATCAGATCCTCGGCGCTGCGGCGCTTGCTTTGCGCTGCGACGGCTAACGCGCCATATTCGGAAAAGCTCCCGGCATCAATCAAGTCAGCGATGTTTTCGCGGGCGCTGCGCAAGCCAAGTGCGTGGCGCTTGGCCATGGCCTCGGGGCGGCTGGCGTCCAGGGTGAATACATGGCGCGTTTGTACGCGGGCCAAGTCCGGGCGCGCTGGCGCGCCTTCGTCGGGCTTATCGTGTTTGGCAGTGATTGGCGGGCTGGAGGCTGTTGAAATGGCGGCTGGTATGGATGGCGTAGCTTTGTTGGACCTCAACGCCGCAGCCGGGCTTTGTGCTTGTGCCAGCGCCAGCAAGGCCAGCACCTCGCCAGCTTGCACGGTGTCGCCCGCTGCGCAGAAAAGTTCATGCACCGTGCCCGCACTCGGTGCACAGACTTCGTGTTCCATCTTCATGGCTTCGAGCACCAGCAGCAACTGGCCAGCCTGCACCGCCTGGCCCGGTTGGACCAGCAGTTGAACAATATGGGCTTGTAGGGGGGAGCGCAGTTCAGTCATGGCGAGTGGTCATCGTGCTGGCAATCGGTGGGGCATGGCGGCATGGGGGCCGGTTATGCTCGTAGGCAATGGCGCCAAAGGGGTGCCGCTTGGGCCGGATTGTCCGGTAGAAATGGTGCGCACCGTGTCTCCTGTTGAACTGACGCCTTTGGTCGAACTCACACGCGGCGGACATAGCGAGTGTTTGCACTTTGGCGCGGTGGCGGTGGTGGACCGGCATGGCAGCGTGTTGGTGCACGCGGGTAACCCCCATGGGGTGAGCTTTACCCGCTCCACGCTCAAAGCCTTACAGGCCTTACCTTTGCTGCAATCCGGTGCCGCCAAGGACTTGGGCCTTTCGCAAGCGGAATTGGCTTTGCTGTGTGCCAGCCACAACGGCGAACCCCTGCATGTGCAGACGGCAGAGTCCATCTTGGCCAAGGCCGGACAGGACTACCGGGTGTTGCGCTGCGGCTGCCATGTGCCGGGTTTGTTCACCTTACTGGACACAGCGCCGCCCGAGGGTTTGGTCTATGACGAACGGCACCACAATTGCAGCGGTAAACACGCAGGTTTTGTGGCGATGTGCGTACAGCAGGGCTGGCCGATAGAGGATTACACCGAGCCCGCCCATCCCTTGCAGCGTGCGGTGCGCGCTACGGTGGCGCGGGCGGTGGGTATGCGCGAAGAGGATATGCCCATGGGCATAGACGGATGCTCGGCGCCCAATTACGCCATGCCGCTAGCCCGCCTGGCCTACGGCTATGCGCGTCTGGCTACGGGCGCGGCCGACACAGAGTTTGGCGACAGTTTTGCACTGCTGGGCGAGGCCATGACGGCGCACCCGGACTTGGTAAGTGGCACGGGCCGCAATGACTTGGCCTTGATGCGCGCGGGGCGGGGCGACTGGATCAGCAAAATAGGCGCAGACGGCGTGCAAGTGGTGGCCAGTAAAAGCCGCAGTGAGGCCTTCGCCATCAAGATCAGCGACGGCAACAAACCGGCTTTGTACGCGGCCACCATCTCGGTGCTCGAGCAACTGGGCTGGATGGACGAGGTCCAAGCGGCAGAACTCGATGCGTGGCGAGGCGCAGATATCCTCAATGCCCGCGGCTTGCGCGTAGGCGCGCGCAGCGCTTGCTTTGCCTTAAAGGGAGAAATATGAATAAGACGATTGGCTTGATAGGAGCGCCCACCGACATCGGTGCGAGTGCCCGCGGTGCCAGCATGGGGCCGGAGGCTTTGCGTGTGGCGAGTATTGCCGCCGCTATCGAGGCCCAGGGCCTGCAGGTATATGAGGCTGGTGACGTACGGGGGCCACCTAACCCGTGCTTGATGCCAGTGCAAGGCTACCGCCATTTGGAACAAGTACTTGCCTGGAATCAGGCTGTACACGGGGCGGTGTATGCCGAGTTCGAGGCGGGGCGCTTGCCTCTGCTGATGGGTGGTGACCATAGTCTTGCGATAGGGTCGATCAGTGCCGCAGCAAGGCATTGCCGTGCGCATGGCAAAGCATTGCGGGTACTCTGGCTTGACGCGCATGCAGATTTCAATACCGCTGCGTTGACGCCCAGTGGCAATTTACACGGAATGCCCTTGGCCTGCCTTTGCGGTATGGGCCCTGCGCAGTTGACGGGTATCGGCGGGCAGGTGCCTGCTTTGCAAGCCGCTTGGGTGCGGCAAATTGGTATTCGCAGCGTGGACCCCGGTGAAAAATTGCTGGTGCATGCCCAGGGCTTGGAAGTATTTGATATGCGCTTTATCGACGAGCATGGTATGCGTCGGACCATGGATTTGGCCTTGGCCAACTTGGATGCCCATACCCACATACACGTGAGCTTTGATGTCGATTTCCTAGATCCGGAAATTGCACCGGGCGTCGCTACTACGGTGCCCGGTGGGCCAAGTTATCGCGAAGCCCAGTTATGTATGGAGATGATTGCAGACACCGGGGCCTTGGGTTCGGTGGATGTCATGGAGCTCAACCCGGCGATGGATGTGCGCAACCGTACAGCCCAGGTCGCGGTGGAGTTATTGGCATCTTTGTTTGGGAAATCCACCTTGATGCGCCGTCGCGATACCTAAGTCTTGACCTGCGGGTAGCGCGCCCGCCGCTCCAGATCATCCAGGTCCATGTGATTACGCATATATTGCTGCGTCGCATCGACCAACGGCTGATGATCCCAGGACGTGCGTTTGCCTTTGCCCAGCGCACTGCCCACCAAGCGCCGACGCCGCTGGCTGGCCAGCACTTGCGCATGCAACACGGGGATATCCCAGCGCGCTGCGACTTCTTGCATAAAGCCTTGCAATGTATCCGAATGGGCAGCGTTGCCCGCCAGGTTGTGCAACTCTTGCGGGTCATCCGGCAGGTGGTAAAGCATGCAGATATCGTCCTGGCTGTA
>CANKNK010000063.1 GCA_947483455.1 Comamonadaceae bacterium
CCGCACCGCGTATGTGACCGGCGGCAGCCCCCTGATGGGCTACGCCATGGTTAATGATCGCTACCGCATAGTGCAGTGGGTAGACCGCGCAGACCTGAGCAAGGTGGTGGCCCTGGAACTCTATGACCATCTGACCGACCCCGACGAAAACTTGAACATCGCGCAGCGCCCGGAGCACGCCGCTTTGGTCAAATCTATGCGCGAGCAGTTGAACGCGGGATGGAAAGCGGCTAGGCCGGTCGTTCAGTAAGTGCACCGTGGCGGCAGACTATTTGTGAATGCCCAAGGCTTGAATATCCGCCGCCGCCTGAGCTTTTTGCTGTTGTCTTTGCCTGTGTGGTTGCGATGGCAGCTGGCCCAAGCCGCGGTCACCGATCCTGTGCCTACGCGCTTAGGGTGGCAGGACGTAGGGCAGATCGATCGGGTGCGCATTGCGCGCGCGGCCGAAGCAGCCCTGGGGATGGCGCCCGTCACGATTGTGAAAACCGCCAGCCCGCTGAGTCCGGGCAATGTGAATGACTACTACTCCAATGGCGATTATTGGTGGCCCAACCCTGACAGCGCGGACGGGCTTCCGTTTGTAAGGCGAGATGGGCAAAGCAATCCCGGCAACTTCAACGACCACCGCTTAGCAGTGCGCGCCCTGCGCGATGCGGTAGCTGCTTTGGCCGCGGCCGCCTTGATGAGCCCGACTGTCCCAGGTGCCCGAAAATACTTAGAGAAAATAGCGCAATTGCTTGCGGTATTTTTCGTGCACCCCAATACCCGCATGAATCCGCACTTGCAATATGCCCAGGCCATACCGGGTGTATCGCAAGGCAGGGGAATTGGGATTATTGATACCTTGCACCTCATCGAAATCCCGGTGGCCCTCCAAGCTATTGCGGATTTGCCAGGATTTCCAGCGCCCGTTGCCGCCGCGGTACAGGAGTGGTTTCGCGCTTACCTGCAATGGCTGATCAGCAGCGCCAATGGGCAGGACGAAGCCAAGGAGCGCAATAACCATTCGGTGGCCTATTGGTTACAAGTGGCCGTATTTGCGCGCTTTACCCAAGACAATGTGCGCATGGCGCAGGCCGCAGAGCAGTTCAAGCGCAATTTCATCGGTACGCAAATGGCGCTCGATGGGAGTTTCCCGGAGGAGCTCAAGCGCACCAAGCCCTATGCCTATTCGCTGTTTCAGTTGGACAATATGGCAGCCTTATGCCAAGTGTTATCGACGCCAACAGAAAACCTGTGGAATTTCACGCTGTCCGATGGGCGGTGTATGGAAAAGGGATTGGCTTACCTGGCCCCCTATATTGCCAAAAAGAGCCAGTGGCCTTATGCGCCCGATGTGCAGGCCTGGCAGTATTGGCCCATGCGCCAAAGTGCATTGCTGTTTGGCGGCAATGCATTTTCTCGCAGCGATTTGCTCCAGTTGTGGAGCCAGTTGCAGCCCGATTGTGCCGACGATGAAGTGCAACGCAATATCGCCCTGACACAGCCTATTTTGTGGCTGAAAACCCAGGCAAGCAACGTTTGAATGCGCTGCGTGCCACAAGCTTTTCCTCCGCCCGCGATTAAACTCAATTTTTCCTTCTGATTAGGTCTTGTATGTTGACAACCAAGCAAATATGGATTGCCCTGTGTTTGACGCTAGGCGTCCTGGCATCCGCCCTGGCCGCAGCGCCGACCAAGCCCAATATTATTTTTATATTGGCGGATGATTATGGAACTGGCGAGGTCAGCGCCTACGGCGCGGACCACTACAAAACCCCCCATATTGACGCGCTAGCGCAGGGTGGCACGCGCTATACCCGCAGTTACACGCTGCCCTTGTGCGGTCCGTCGCGGGCCATGATATTGAGTGGCCGCTACCCATTTCGCACGGGCGCGACCAGCCAGGACGCCAGCGGCGATATATTTTCGCCATCCGAACAACTCACCCCCAAAGTCTTAAAGTCTGCGGGTTATGTGAGCTCCATGATCGGCAAATGGGGCCAACTGCCGCTGACCGCTGGCGATTTTGGTTTTGATGACTATTTGCAATACAAAGGTAGCGGTATTTACTGGAACACCCAGGTTAAGGCCAAGGATTATTTGGTCAATGGCAAAACCATTCCCCTGCGCGACAAAGAATACATGCCCGACTTGATGCACCAACATCTGGTCAACTTCATCACGCAAAATCGCGATAAACCATTTTTCGTGCACTACTCCATGTCGCATGTGCACACCGAAATACTACCCACGCCCGACAGCGCACCTGACAGCAAAACCCTGTATGCCGACAACGTCGCCTATATGGATAAATTGGTTGGCCAGTTGGTAGCCGAGCTCGACCGTTTGAAATTACGAGACAAAACCATGCTGGTGTTCATGGGCGATAACGGCACCGCCGGAGGCCCCAGCCGTTTTGCCAAAATTGGCGGCCGAACCGTTTTCGGCAGCAAGGGCTCCATGCAAGAGGGCGGGGCCTTGGTTCCCCTCATCGTCAACTGGCCAGGTGTGGTGCCATCTGGCAAGGTGAGCGGCGAATTGATCGATTCGAGCGACCTCTTGCCCACCTTTGCCGAGTTTGCAGGCGCCAAGCTTCCCTCTGGTGTGACCATCGACGGGCGCAGCTTTGCGCCTCAGTTGCAAGGCGGCCAAGGCAAGCCGCGTGATTGGGCATTTGTCCAGTTGGCCAGAAATTGGTATGTGCGCGAGACAAATTTCAAGCTCACCCAAGATGGCGAATTGTTTGACATGGTCGAGGCGCCTTTTGCTGAAACCTTGGTTCCCAAAGACAGCAAAGACCCCGCCGCGCTGGCCGCCCGCAACCGTTTGCAACTGGCCTTGCAACAGCTCAATCCGGCAGGCGGCATCGTGGACAAGGGCGGCGAAAGTGGGCGCCATGAAAACAAAAAGCCCAAAGTGCGTGCCAGCGGCCTGCCCGATGCGGACTGAGCCCCAAGCACCCGTGGCCATGGCATACCGTTGGATACCCAACCTGCTCGCCCTTGGGCTGGCAGCCGCTTGCCTGGTGTCCTGCCAAAAGGCCGAGCCGCCGCAAGCAGTGCTGGCCACCCAGCCGGCCAAGGTGTGTAATGAATTCTCATCTGAAGCCCAAGTCTATGTAGCACCAGGCAGCTTCACCATGGGCGATGACCGCTTCCCCGAAGAGGGGCCGCTGCGCAAAGAGCAGTTGCGCAAAGGCTTTTGGATGGACGTCCACGAGGTGACCAACGGGCAATTTGCACGGTTTGTGGAAGCCACCGGCTATATCACTGTCGCCGAGCGGCGCCCCGATCCGAGTGCCTACCCCGAGATTCCTGCAGACCAGTTGGTGCCCGGCTCTGCCGTGTTCCAGCTCAAGAACGCCGAGCGTGCACTGGCCAATGACGTTAGCGCATGGTGGAGTTTTGTCCCGGGTGCTTATTGGCGCGCACCTGAGGGGCTCAACTCGACCATCGTGGGCCGCGAAAACTACCCGGTGGTGCATGTGGTGCTGGCCGACGCCCAAGCCTATGCCCGCTGGGCAGGTCGGCGCTTGCCCAGCGAGATCGAGTGGGAGTGGGCCGCCCGCGGCGCCGACCCGGCCAGTGTCAACGACCACGAGCAGCCCAGCCAGGCGAACACTTGGCAGGGCAAATTTCCGATTCAAGACGCCGCCATTGATGGCTACGCCGGCCTGGCCCCGGTGGGTTGTTTTGCGCCCAATGGCATCGGACTGCACGACATGATTGGCAACGTCTGGGAGTGGACCGTCGACCCCTATTACGAGAGGCGTCCGCGCACCATCAAAGCCGGCGCCAAAGGCGACGACCCGATGCAAAAAGGCGTTCCGGTGGCGACGATCAAAGGCGGCAGCTTTTTATGTGCGCCGGGCTACTGCATGCGCTACCGCCCTGGGGCGCGCCACGGTCAGGACCTGGCCCTGGGCGCCTCGCATATCGGCTTTCGCACCGTGGGCGATGCCCCGGCCCCGGCATCCAAACCACCACCTTAATGCACAGCATGACTCACACCGCGCGCTTCACGATGATGGCAAAGCTCTTAGTGGCGTTCTGCCTGTGTTGCGTCACTAGCAGTTTCGCCGCATCAGCGCCGGGCAACGGGCCCACGCCCGGACGCAAGCCCAACATCGTTTTCCTGATTGCCGACGACATGGGTTATGGCGACTTGGGCGTACAGGGTGATAAAGAGGTCCGCTCGCCGCATATCGATGCGATGGCCGCCGCAGGCCTGCGCTTTACGCAGTATTACGCCAACCACCCCGAGTGCGCGCCCAGTCGTGCTGCCTTGCTCACCGGCGTGTACCAGCAGCGCATGGGCTTTGAGTTCAACCCCGGCGGCTCCGGGCCTAACTTCGGTCTGCCAGTGGACACGCCCACGATAGCCGAGCGCCTCAAAACCCAGGGCTACGCGACGGCATTGTTCGGCAAATGGCACCAAGGCTACAAGCCCGAGCACCATCCCAACGCCCGGGGTTTTGACGAGTTTTATGGATTTCTGGGCGGCACCCATCCCTACACCGCCGACGGCGTCACCCAGTACAACGCCACCGATGCGGCCGACGCACGGACTAACCGCCTGCTGCGCCAAAACACGCCATTAGCCCTGCCCGAGCACCTGACCGAGGCGCTAGGCGCCGAGGCCAGCAACTTTATCCGAGCCCATAAACGCGATCCATTTTTCGTCATGCTCGCCTTTAACGCCCCGCATGTCCCCATGCAAACCACGCGCGCCTACTATCAGCGTTTTGCCCACATCGCTGACGAGAAGCGTCGCATCCACCTGGCCATGGTGGAGGCGCTGGACGACCAGGTTGGCGCGGTACTGCAGACGCTGAAAACCGAGGGTCTGGAGCGCGACACCTTGGTGGTGTTTATCAGTGATAACGGCGGGCCGGTGCACCAAACGACCTCCAGCAATTACCCCTTGAGTGGCGGGAAGGCCACTTTTTTGGAGGGCGGTATTCGCGTTCCGGCGATCCTGTATTGGCCCGGCACGATTGCGGCAGGGGGCAACTTTGACGGCATGAGCAGTGGCTTTGACATGACCGCGACCGCGCTTACGCTGGCCGGGGCCATGCCGGCGCAGGGCCTGGACGGTGTCGATCTGATGCCTTGGATAACCGGCAAATCCAGTGCGCCGGTACACGATGCTTTGTACTGGCGCCAAGGCAAGCGTGGCGCCCTGCGACAAGGCGATTGGAAGCTCATCAAAGATGCCGAGCAATGGCGCCTGTTTGACTTGCGCTCCGACCTGGGTGAGCAGCGCGATGTGGCAGCCAACGAACCGCAAAAATTAGACCAACTGCGCGCACTGTGGAACACCTGGAGCGCCCAGATGAAGCCGCCCGCCTGGTCACCGATCGAAAAACCCCCACTTGAGGCGGGCGCCTCAAAGTGATTTTGAAAGAAAGCAACTATCCCATGAAACTTGGTACCGTCCTCGGCGCAGCCCTGGTTCTCACGCTGGCCGGCATGGTCCAAGCGGCCGAACGCCCCAATGTCCTATTTATTGCGGTCGACGACTTGCGGCCCGAGTTGGGTGCTTATGGCATCAAAGAGGTGAAAAGTCCCCACATCGACCAGTTGGCCAAAACCGGCATGGTGTTTGACAAAGCCTTTGTTCAGCAGGCGGTCTGCGCGCCCTCGCGCAGCAGTTTGATGACCGGCGCACGTCCCGATAGCACCAAAGTTTGGGACTTGGTCACCCATTTTCGAACCGCCATGCCAGAAGTGGTCACCCTAGGGCAGCATTTCAAACAAAACGGATATTTCGTGCAAGGCATGGGCAAGATTTACCACGGTGGTTTTGACGACGCGCCGACCTGGTCCGTGCCCTGGCAAAACCCGAAGGCGCCCAAATACGCCACTGAAATGGCCAATGCCGGCCAGCCGAGCGACTCCGAGGAAGACCCGGATGGCGGCCCCGACGCTACAAAGGCCAAGATCAGCGCCAAAGCGAAATCCAAAGTGCGCGGCCCCGTACTTGAGGGCGCCGATGTGCCTGATGACACCTTTACCGACGGCAAAGTAGCCGACCTGGCCATCCAGACGCTGGGCCAGTTAGGCGTAAAAAAAGAGCCGTTTTTCCTGGCCGTGGGCCTGATCCGGCCGCACCTGCCGTTTGTCGCGCCGAAGAAATACTGGGATTTATACGATCCGGCCAAGATTCCGATGGCACCTAACCGCTATCCGCCCAAAGACGCCCCCGACTACGCGATCCGTAACGTCGTCACGGGCGGCGAGTTGCGCATGTACCAGGGCATCCCAGAGGGCCATTTGCCTGACGATCTGGCGCGCAGCCTCAAGCACGGCTACTACGCATCGGTGAGCTACACCGACGCCCAGGTCGGGCGCGTGCTGGCCGAACTGGACCGCTTGGGCCTGCGTAAAAACACCATCGTCGTGCTTTGGGGTGACCATGGCTGGAAGCTAGGTGAGCACGACGGATGGGCCAAGCACGGCAACACGGAAAACGACACCAACGCGCCGCTGATCGTGTCAGTGCCCGGTATGAAGACGGCCAACACCCATACCAAGGCCTTGGTGGAATTCGTCGATATTTACCCCACGCTGAGCGAACTGGCTGGCCTGCCATTGCCCAAGCACTTAGAGGGCAGCAGCTTCAAACCCGTCCTAGAAGACCCGAGCCGCAACTGGAAGGCCGCCGCGTTTAGCCAGTACCCGCGCCCCAAAGCCGGCAAGGACAAGGCCGACCTGATGGGCTACGCTATGCGCACCGACCGCTACCGCTTTACGGTCTGGGTGCATACGGCCGATGCCAAGCAGGTAGACGCTGTCGAGTTGTACGACCACCAGAGCGACCCACAGGAAAACGTAAACCTCGCCAAGCAGCCCGAGCAGGCGGACTTGGTGCGCAAGCTCATGGCCCAATGGTCCGCCGGATGGCGTGGCGCTCTTCCTAAGCTGTAGGAAGTGACTGGGAAACCAGATGCCAAGTAACCAAGGGTAAATACTGATTAAACGTTTATCACAATGATGTGACAATGGCGCCAAGACACATTTTTTAACTCAAGATTTACAAAAAAGGACGCAAAGTGGCCCATCCAGTTTTCAAGACCTCCAGCATTCATCTCACCCAGATCAGTGTGGCTGTCGCGCTCTTGATAGGCCAGGCGGCCCTGGCGCAACAAGCACCCGCAGCGGGCGAAACGCCACTCGATACCGTGGTGGTGACGGGTGTACGCGCGGCCTTGCAGCGCGCCTCCGAGGTCAAGCGCGACTCGGACCAGGTGATGGACGTCATTACCGCCGAAGACGTGGGCAAGCTGCCTGACGCCAACGTTGCAGAGGCGCTACAACGCGTAACCGGCGTGCAGGTGACCCGCGTGTGGGGCGAGGGCCAAGGCGTTTCGATCCGCGGACTGCCCTTGGTGCGTGTGGAAGTGGACGGGCGCACCGTGCTGGGCTATTCCACCCGCCTGTCACCGCCGGAAAACGACCAACTGGGGCGCAATTCCGGTCTGGACGTGGTTCCCTCAGGGCTGTTTGGACGCCTAGAAGTGACCAAGTCGCCTTTGGCCTCCCAGGTCGAAGGTGGTTTGAGCGGTACCGTTAATTTGGTCACGCCCGATCCCCTGGATTTGCCTGGCTTCACGGCGGCGGTCAAATTCAATAACGAGTACTCGGCGGCAGCCAAAACCAATGGTCCCGGCCTGAGCTTCTTCGTGGCCAACCAGTCGGAAGACAAAAAGTTCGGCGGCTTGATTGCGGTGGAATACCAAAAACGGCAGTCGATGTTGCAAGGCATGGACCGCAATGACTTTTTGAATCGTGGTAAGACAGTAACGACCACGACAGACTTAAATCGAGACGGTGTTATTGATCTGAGTGGTCAGATTATTCGCTATGAGCAAGTTTTGGTAGACCGCTCCCGCTTGGGGGTCACCGGTGAGTTGCAGTGGAAACTGTCCCCTGAATTGGAATTGAAACTCGAGGGCATCTACGCTGATCTCAATACTGAGCGCCGCCAGAGCTGGCTCCAATGGAAATATGGCACCAACACCATCACCAATCCGGTTTTTGACGGCAATTCCATTGTGGCCGGCACTGCTTCCGCAGCCCTCACCCAGCAAGGCCAGGTTCGTTCGGAGCCAGGTTCGAGTTCGATTTTTGCTTTGAGCAGTAAGTGGACTCCAAGCAACAAATTGCGTATCAATTCCGAGGTTTCGGCCAGCCGTGGCACGCAGAACCAAATGAACGAGCACATGACGATCACCTCGCCAACCGTGTCCGGTAATTTTGATTACCGTACCGGCGTGATTCCCAGCCTGACATTCAACAATGGCTTTGATCCAGGCGTTTACAACCCGGCCGTTGCGGCACAAAAATACGTGACGGTTTATCCCACGAATTCAGGCAACAACCTGACGTCCAATAATCTCGTTTCGGAAATGAACGAAAACGCAGCTA
>CANKNK010000064.1 GCA_947483455.1 Comamonadaceae bacterium
GCAAAGGCGCATTGGCCCACAAGAGTTCAGACAAGAGCGATAAAAACAGCACGCCCAGCAAAGGGCCGCGCGCGTTGTCGCCACCACCCAAAATAGCCATCGCAATGACCGTGACGGAGATCATCGGGTCAAACACCTGGCCGACGACAAAGTAGGTAGAGCGCAGCGCCATCACGCCACCGACCATGCCCGGTATGGCCGCGCCCAGCACAAAGGCAATCAGTTTGTAGCGCACCACCGGCACGCCCAGGGTTTCGGCGGCTTCCTCGTTTTCGCGCAAGGAGCGCAAACCATGGCCAAAGCGGGAGCTGCCCACCCAGGTGAGCATGGCCACCGCCAAGACGGCCAGCGCAAACATGGAGAAATAGATGACCTCCAAATCCGGCGCGCCAAACAAGATACGGCTGGCCATACCGCTGGCCGATTCGGCCCAGGTAATGGTGTACTTCACCAACTCGGCCAAACCAAAAGTCAGGATCACAAAGTAAGGCCCGCGCACCCGCAACACCGGCAGGCCTACTAGCGCCGCCAGCAGTGCGGCCAGCACGCCGGCCCCGAGGATGGCCAAGGGCAAAGGAATCTGCTGCCAGGTGATCACCACCCCATAAGCGCCCAGGCCGTAAAACACCACATGCCCCAGCGATACATAACCGGTCATTTTGGACAGCAGGCACCAGCTTTGCGTCAAGGCCAGCCACATCAACACACTCAGGCCGATGCCGACCACATAATCATTCGCGACAAAAGGCAGTGCGGCCAGCAGCGACAGGCTGGACAGCCACAAGGCAGTCCACCAGCGGTTGGGGAACAAATCGCGCATACGGCTTAACGGGCCGCACTTCGGCGCGCGAACACACCATTAGGAAAGAGCAACAAGGCCGCCACAAATGCGCCATACAAGAGCATGGAGCGCATATTGGCTGAGGTCAGCGCCACGCCATAGGTCTCGATCACACCCAGCAGCAAAGCGGCCAGCAAACCGGCCATGGCATTACCCAGCCCGCCCAAGATGATGACGATAAAACCGGCAATCGTGTACGGGAAACCCGAGAAGGGCGAGAACTGCCCGAGCATGGACACCAGCACCCCAGCCAGCGCCGCAGACGCAAAGCCCAGCACAAAGCTAAGCCACTGCACCCGGTCCACGTTGACCCCCACAATAAAGGCGGCTTCGCGCCGCTCGATGACGGCGCGTGTGGCCAGGCCAAACACGCTTCGCCCTAAAAATACGGCAACCAGCAGGCAGCAGGTGCCGGCCACGCAGAGTGCAGCCAGGCGGTTGCCCGTCATGGATACCGAGCCCCAGTGATGGACCGTATCCAGGTAGTTGTAGGCGCGATTATTCGGGGTGAAAACCAAAGCCGTGGCATTTTGCAAAACAATCGACAAGCCAAAAAATAGCAAGAGCGAGTTGCTCTCCATGCGTTGCATTTGGGCGGCGCTGCTATCGGCCAGCAAGCCTTTGAAAATGCCCCGGTACAGCGCATAGCCTAATAAGCCCCCGGCAGCGGCCACCACCGGCGCTACCAGCAGGGGCGAGAGGCCATAGGCGGTAAACGCCCAATAAGCAGCATAGGCCCCCAACATGACGACTTCGCCATGCGCCACATTCAGTAAGCGCATGGTTCCATAGACCAGGTTCAGCCCCAGCGCAATCAAGGCATAGAGCGAACCGGTCACCAGGGCCGCAAACAACAACTGGCCCGAAAGCAGGGTTTCGAGCACCGTCATGTCGCGATTACCAGCCCTTTTTGGCTTCGAACTTAGAACTCGCCATCGACGCTGGCCAGACCAGTTGCAACTTACCCTTCTGGGTTTGCACAAAGGCCGTCGGTGTGATCACGTTTTGCACGCCTTCAAACTTGACTTTGCCGTTGATGGTGTCAAAGGTGCTGCTGCTGATCATGTTGCGCATTTTCACTTTATCCAGGCCAGTCTTGGCCACGGTGGTCTCCAAAATTTCCAAAGACATCCAGGCCAGGGCGGAATTGAGGTAGTCCGGGTCTTCGCCAAACTTCTTCACGTAGGCGTCATAAAAGGCTTGCGAACCTTTCCACTCGGCACGTGGCGACCAGTGGGCAATCGTCACCACACCTTCGGCAGAGGCGGCACCAACGGCCTTGGGAAAGAAAGCATCGCTCGGCCCAATGGCCACGAACTGGAAGGGCTGGTTCAGGCCCAACTCTTTGGCTTGCTTGGCGTAGAGCACCGAGTCACCGGGATAAGCCAGGGCCAAGACCGCGTCCACATTGGCCTGCTTGATCTGGGTCAATGTGGACGTCATGTCGCTGATGTCTGGCGGGTACTCGGTGGATACCTTGATCTCGATGCCGGCTTTTTTCAACTCAGGCTCGAGAAAGTTTTTGATCTCTTTGGTAAACGGCAACACGTTCGATAGAACCGCTACGGATTTCACGTTTTGCGTTTTCAGCATTGCCGTCAGTTCTGCACCGATGCGGTCAGGAATCGCCGAAGTGGGGAACCAGATATAGCCGGGCTTGACCTGGCGCAGTGCCACCGATGCAGCGGTATTGCCGACCATAGGGAATTTGAATTTTTCCAGTACTGGCGCAATCGCAAGATGAAAGGGGGTGCCCCAAGGTGCTAGCAATAGATCGACCTTGTCGTCGGTGATCAGCTTTTCATAAATACGCACCGCTTGTTCGGGCTTGGACTGGTCGTCAAACACCACGAACTCCACTTTGCGCCGCACGCCGCCCACATCCATGCCGCCTTTGGCATTGGTCTGTTCGCGCCAAAGTTCATAGGTGTTCATTTGCGAAGGCGTGGCATTGGCCAGCATGCCGGTGCGCGCCATCGAAAAGCCGATGCGCAAAGGTTTGTCTGCCTGAGCCGCGGCCATACCCGCCGTCAATGCGAGCAACGCTGCCGTGATACCGCCGACAAAGGCCCGGCGGTTTGAAAAAGAAAATTTCATCTCATTACTCCAGTGCTTTAGGAAAAAGTTGAACGACCAGGACCGCGCATCCATGCCGCTGCACGTGCCACCCAGGGTCGGGTGGCATCGCCGCAGGCGACGCTGGTCTCGAAGTGGTCACATGCTTCGAGAATTTCTAACTCTGTGGGCACCCCCGCAGCTTGCAGCGCCATGCGCATCTGCGCGGCCTGGGCGATGAGGTGCGGAAAATCGCGCTCGCCATGGGCCATGAAAAACGGCGGACAGGCGGCGGGCTCTATCAGGTGCAGGGGCGACGCGCTACGCTCTACTTGCGCATCCCGCGCAGCGTCCAGCGCCGGCCCCAGAAAGCGCGGGCGTTGCGCCAGGCCACTGCCCTCGCCCAGCAAGTACACGCCCGACACCGGCAAGCAACCGGCCAAAGGCTGCGCTGCCAGGTGGCGCGCGCTGCGCCATGCGGAGCTCACTGCCAGCAGGGCTGCGTAGTGCCCACCACCCGAGTGCCCGCCCACAAATACGCGTGCCGGTGCGTCACCAGGAATCGGTAGCCCGAGCCGGCCTTGCGACACATAGGCCAGCGCATCGGCGCAGTCGTCCATTCCGGCAGGAAACACATGCGCTGGCGCCAGGCGATAGCTGGCACTGACAAAATGAATACCCGCCGCCTGCAAGGCCGGTGCCATGAAATACATCCATTCTTTGTAGCCGTTGGTCCAGCCGCCGCCATGGAAAAAAACCAGTACGGCATCGCTGGGGTAGGCGCTGGGAAAGACTTCCAGGGTCTGATTCGGGCCGGGCCCGTAGGCATGACTTTGGCCGCGCAGTCCCGCTCCCAGCGCAAGTATTTTTTGCTGGTAGGCCGCGCCCAGGGGCGACATGGGCTCTTGGGCCGGGTAGTGGTCCACCAGGCTCACGCAAAGTCCTGCGGGTAGAGCGCCTGGTACACCCGCTCGGCGCTTAAAGGTAGCTGGGTCAGGCGGGCACCCGTGGCTTCTACGATGCCGTTGGCCACTGCGGCAGCCACGGCATTGATACCCAATTCGCCCACACTCTTTGCACCGTAGGGGCCGGTGGGTTCCTGCGCTTCGACGACATAGATTTCGTGCGATTGCGGCACCTCCGCCATGGTGGGAATTTTGTAATCCATCAGGCTGGGGTTGGCCAGGCGCGGGCCGTCCCACACCAATTCTTCGGTCAGCGCATAGCCCATGCCTTGCACCAGTGCGCCGTCGATCTGACCACGCACCATGGCCGGGTTGATAGCCCGCCCCACGTCCGCTGCCGTCCAGGCGCGCGGCACGCGCACTTTGCCGCTGAGTGTGTCCACCTCGACCTCGACCACCTGGGCTACAAAACTAAACACACCGATATTGGCAAAGGGCAGGCCCAATACAACGGCGCGCTTGGGGTCCACGGTTTTCTGGTCAAACACCCAGCTGTTACTGCCGATGATGGGGCCGCCCGCAGCCCAATGTGCATAGCCCGATATCTGCGCAAAGCTCAGGCTGGCTGCGGACACGCCTTTGATGCCCACGCTGCCGCCCTGGCGCAGTTCGATATCTTCGGGTGCGCATTCCATCATCGCGCCAGCGTATTTTTTGATTTGCTTTTCCACCTCGCCGGCAGCGGCAACGACCGAGCGCCCGGTCATATACGTCACGCGGCTGGCCGTAGTGCCCCAGTTGTAGGGCGAACCATCGGTATCCGGGCTGGCAATAGCCACCCGGTCCATAGGCACTTGCAGCGCTTGTGCGCACATTTGGGCCAGTGCGGTGTTGCTGCCTTGGCCGATGTCTACCGCACCGGTGTTGAGGAGCAGCGTGCCGTCTTCGAGCATGCGCACAATGGCGCCGGTAGCCAGCAAACCGCTGATGTGCGCCGAGATAGCCAGCCCCATGCCGGTGCGGGTTTCAGCAGTGGCCGCTGGGCCACCTGTTTGCGCCGGGCGCTGTTTCCAGCCGCTGCCTTGCTCCACGGCATCCAGGCATTGGGCCAGGCCATTGGAAAATATAGATTGGCCGCCCAGCCAGCGGTCGCCGTCGCGCTTCATGTTCAGGCGGCGGATAGCAAAGGCGTCCATACCCAGCTCGCGCGCGATGGCATCGATTTGCTGCTCTGATGCAAACGTCACCTGCGGCACGCCAAAGCCGCGAAACGCACCAAAGCGCATTTTGTGGGTATAGGCCACGCGCCCATGGGCATGTACATGGGCAATGTTGTAGGGGCCGCAGTTCATCAACAAGGCGTAGCCCAGTACGCCGGGGCTGTCGTCGCCGTAGGCGCCGCCGTCCAGCAGCAGTTCGGTTTCGCGGGCGACCAAGGTGCCGTCGCGGCGGGCACCGGTCTTCATGCGGATGGTGGCCGGATGGCGTGCGCGTACGGTTTCGAAGTCTTCTTCACGGCTGAGGATGAGCTTGACGGGCTTGCGCGCCTTCATCGCCAGCAGTACCACCACGGGCTGCACATGCGCTTCCATTTTGTTGCCAAATCCGGCGCCAATGCGGGGCGTAAGGCAGCGCAATTTGGTCATGGGCAGGCCCAGCGCCTCGCAGACATTGGCCTGCACCCGGAACACGGATTGGTTGGCCGACCACAGGGTGATGCGCCCGGAAGCATCGATCTCGGCCAATGCGCCGCAGGGCTCCAGCGATACATGGGCTTGCCCGGGCGTGTGGTAGACCGCTTCTACGACTACATCGCATTGCGCCCAGGCGGATTCCAGCTCGCCTTCGCGGATCGAGGTGCGCGAACACAAATTACCTTGGGTACCGGCATCGAATACTTTGATGTAGCTGTCGGTGTTGTCGTGTACCAGCGGTGCACCGTCCTGCAAGGCAGCGGCTGGCTCCAGCGCCGCAGGCAGCACCTGATAAAACACCTTGATCAGCCGGGCGGCCTGGCGTGCAATGGCTTCGGTATCGGCAGCCACTGCCGCCACGATTTCGCCGCAGTAACGGACCTTGCCTAAGGCCATGGCCGGCTCGTCTTTGATGAAAGCGCCCATGCGGTGTGCCGGGTCCAGGTCCATGCCGGTGACGATGGCCCGCACACCCGGCAGCGCTTGGGCCGCGCTCAGGTCGTAGCCCTCGATAAGTGCATGGGCATGCGGGCTTTGTAAGAGCGCGCCGTGCAGCATGCCGGGCCGGTACATATCGGCAATGTACTGGGCCTGGCCGGTGAGTTTTTCGTCGCTTTCGAGTTGGGTGACCGACTGCCCTACTGCGCCTTCAGGTAGTGCATCGGCTTGCTTGCTTATGGAGCTCATGGTGCAAGCTCCTGTGCGCGCAACTGTGCAGCCGCTTGCAGCACCGCCGCCACGATAGGCGCGTAGCCGGTACAGCGGCACAGATTGCCCGACATGGCCGCACGCACCTGGTCCGCATCAGGCTGGGGGGTGTGCTTGAGCAAAGCGTGTGCGCTTACCAACATCCCCGGCGTGCAAAACCCGCATTGAAACGCAGACTCTGCGGCGAATGCTTTTTGCAATGCCTGCATGGCCGCTTGCTGGTTGAGCCCTTCTAAGGTTTCAATATCGGCATGGGCGCAGCCATGCGCCAAACTGAGACAGGCGCGCACCGGCCAGCCGTCGCGCACCACGGTACAGGCACCGCACACGCCTTGGTTGCAACCGCGTTTAGCGGCGGTCAATTGCAATTGGTCGCGCAGTACGGTGAGCAAGCTGTCGTGCAGGCCAGCCCGCACCTCAGCCTGTGCGCCATTGACTTGCAGTTGCAGGGTTTGACGCGGCGCACTCATTGCAACGCTCCGCTTGGCAGTGCCAATTGCCGCACAGCGCGCAGCAATAAGCGGGGTATCAGGGCACGCCGGTAGTCCGCGCTGCCACGCACATCATCCAGCGGGTCGGCGCGCGCCTGCAAGAGCGCCGCTGCACGCGCCAGCGCGCTTTCGCTGCGATCCTCGCTGAGCAGCGCGTCGGCTTCGTCATCGCGAATAGGCACCGGCCCGCAGGCACCTACGGCCACCCGGATATGACCTGGTCCCGACACGCAGGCCGCGACCGAGGCGGTGGCGTAGTCGCCAGCCACACGCGCATGCTTAATATAGACGCCATGGGCACCCGCTTGCGGCTTGGGCAGGATGACGGCCGTGACCATTTCGCCCGGCTCCAGCGCGGTGAGATACCAGTCTTGAAAGAAATCTTGGGCAGACAAAAGGCGGCGGCTACCCCTGCCCGCAAGCTCCACCTCGGCCTGCGCCGCGACCAAGGCGGGCGGGTAGTCCAGGCCCGGGTCGGCAAACGAGATAGAACCTCCGATGGTCCCCATATTGCGCACCGTGGCATTGGCAATTTGGGATGCGGCATGGCGCAAGACCGCAGCAGCGCCCAAGTGCAGTGTGCATTGGGCGGTTTCGCGGTGGCGGGTAAACGCGCCGATGCGGATGCGGCCATCGGGCAATACCGAAATACCCTGAATTTCGGGGATCGCCGACAAGCTGATCAAGGCTGCCGGTTCAATGACGCGGGCATTGAGCATGGCGACTAAGGTCGCACCACCGGCCATGAGTTTGGCCTCCGGATCCTGGGCCAGCAATGCCGTGGCCTGGTCCACGGTTTCAGGGAGAAAAAAGCCTTGCAACATACGCGTTCCTAGGAAGTAGCCGGTAGATCTTGCACCAGTCCTTGAGTGTCCATCAAGGACTGCAAAGCCTTTTGCAAATTGCGGGCAAACTGCTCGCCTAGGTTTTGCGCTTGCTTGCGCATCATGCCTAGCGCAAAACGCCCCAGCCTGCCGGTGACCGAAACCTCGGACTGGTAACGCACTTGGGTACCCGTGCCTTGGGGCTGCAAGGTGATTTGGCTTTCGGCCTGCAGCATGCTGGCGCGCCCGCCCTCTTCACCACGGGTCACGGCCCAAATACTATTGGCCTCCTGCCGGGTGATTTCCACTTCCAGTTCGAACCGGGCTTTGATACCGGCCAACCCGATTTGGATCACGGCGCGGTAACGCTTATCGTCCACCGGCTGCAAGCTTTCGCAGCCGGGCAGGCAAGACGCCATTAAGCGCACATCGAACAAGTGCTGCAACACCAGCTGCGGCGGTGCGGCGATGTCAAATTGGCCTTCGATCAGCATAGGGCGCTAGGGCTTGCAGTAAACAACTGAGTTCAGCGCTGCACGCGCGGGACAATCATCTTGGGGTCCACCAGGCGACCCTCATCGACGACCACCTTGCCGTCGAGCGCAATCGTGCAATGGCGCATGGGAACGTCGTAATGGCCACGCGTGGTGCGTTTGCCGCCGCCCTGGCTGTTGGGGCCGGTAGAAAACAAAAAATTGCCGGGAAAGCTGCGCGCACC
>CANKNK010000065.1 GCA_947483455.1 Comamonadaceae bacterium
AAACTTGGGCGATCACCACTTGGTAGCCCTTAAGCCACTGCGCCTGCCGTACTTTTGCCGCGATGTGTGCCGGGTGCGTTACCAAAGTCTGCAAGGCCTCCATGGTCTCCCAGTAATACACATTGCTGACCAGACCGCTTACTGTGTTTTCCCAAGCTTCTTCACCCAGATAGCCGGGAATCGATTGGGCAATTTGTGCAATTTCGGCATCCAAGGCAAAAAATGCATCATTGAAATCGCCTTTAGCAAATGTGAAAGTAGAGGTGTACATACAGTAAGGTGTTGACGCCCGTCCTATTGCGCTGCGCGGTATCCTGGTTTTCCAGACCGTTACGAAGCTTGAATATAAGCGAGCAGGTGATCGGGCGGGCGACCGGCCTGCTGCGGCTCACGCACACCAGGGTCTGGGCGGAACCTATACCAAATAGACCCGCGGCCTGAGTGGGTGTACCCTTGATCCCCATGACCTTGACAAGCCCACCCCATGGCGTTGCGCGCTTGCGCACCGAACGCCTGGCCCAGAGTTCTAAACCCTTTCGTGCGCGCGGAGGCATCAAGGGCGCACGTTGCCCCGGTTGCCGCCTGGTGCCCAGTCACTGCATGTGCGATGTGCGTCCGAGCTTGCCCACGCAGGTTGGTATGTGTCTGCTCATGGGCGATATTGAAGCCCTCAAGCCCAGCAATACCGGGTGGTTGGTGGCCGACGTGGTCGCCGATACCTTTGCTTTTGGCTGGAAGCGTACTGAAATGGATCCCGCTTTGCTCGGCCTGCTGGCCGACCCGCAATGGCAGCCCTATGTGGTGTTTCCCGGCGAATACGCCGCACCTGAACGCGTGCTTCACGCGGTGCAGCCCTCGTTCAGCGACAAGCGTCCTTTGTTCATTTTGCTAGACGGCACCTGGGCCGAGGCACGCAAGATGTTTCGCAAAAGCCCTTATTTGGAGCGTTTTCCCGTGCTCAGCTTGGAGCCCTCGCAGCTGTCGCACTACCAGTTGCGCCGCGCACGGCGTGACGACCATTTTTGCACCAGCGAAGTGGCGGCCCTGTGCCTGCAATTGGTGGGCGAGGGCCGCGCCGCAGAAATATTGACGGCGTACTTGGACGTTTATACCCACCATTACCTGCGGGCCAAACAACAATTACCTGTAGACCCGGAAGGTATGGCCTATGCCCGCTGGCGTGCACTAGGCACTTAGGCCTAGCGGATTGGGGCATGCCCGCAAAATTTGGGGTGCCTTGGTGCACAGCACCAGATCCAAGACACGTCGCGTGGTGTCCACACCCACTTCACATGCTTACCGCCAGCGATAATCAGACACTGCGATTGCACGTTCCTTAGCAAGCGCTTGGGCCAACGTCTTCTTACTCACAATGGGGTGTTTATGATTTACAAAGACCGTATGACTGCAAAGATGGAAGGTGACTTTGTGGTGTTTCTCATCGGCATGCGTATCAATAAGCCTTGGTTGCTGCACAAGCTTTTGCCCGTGGTCGGCGCTATGCCAAAAATGCTTAAGGAGTTGTACAGCAAACCCGAGTTAGGGCTGATGCACCATGAGATGTGGTTCTCGCGCACCATCATCTTGGTTCAATATTGGCGCTCTTTGGATCAATTGATGGACTATGCAAAAAACAAAGATGCTGCGCATTTACCGGCGTGGCAGGCATTTAACAAAGCGATTGGTACCGACGGCACGGTAGGCATTTGGCACGAAACTTATATCGCCGGTCCGGGCACTTACGAGAATGTGTATGCCAATATGCCTGCATTTGGTCTAGGTAAAGCGGGGGCATTGGTGCAGGCCAAGGGCCATCTGAAATCCGCGTCGGATAGGCTCCATAGCTAGGCTTTTTGGGAGACCCAAAAATCGTATTCCCTGGGCTTCTACCCTTGATTTAAGATGCCCCAAGCCCCGCGAGGCCGCGCTACCCCTTTGACAAATAGTTACTGGACCGCACGGGCGAAATTTTCGGTGGGCCCTGTACGGCTACTCCTAAGCAAAAAAATTTATGCGCATACCCGATTGGACACCTGAACAAAAGCCCCAACCTAGCGACTTGGTGCAAGCGATTCTTGAGCGCCGTGGCGGCGCATTGATCAACCTGGACAAGGCCTTGCTTTGGAGTGAACCCGTCGCCCGCGGATGGAATGTCTACCTCAAGGCGGTGCGTACCGGTTTGCCCACCAGCCGCAAGCTACGCGAACTGGGCATTTGCACGGTGGCGCTGTTGACCGGTGCAGACTATGAGTACCACCACCACGCCCCAGATTTTTTGGTCGCAGGCGGAAGCCAGGCCGAACTAGACGCTCTGCGCGCTTTTGTGGATGCCGATCCACGCGCTGTTCCGACCAGCCATGTCTTGGGTGAAGTGGAAAAAATCATCATCCAATACGCCGCGCAGATGACGCTCGACGTGAAAGTCAGCGATGCCTTGTTCGCGGCTATGCGTAGCCATTTCGACCCGACACAGATCGTCGAGATCACCAGTGCGATCGCCACCTACAACATGGTCGCACGCATCTTGGTCGCATTGCAGATAAGCCCTGAGGCATAGTCCGCAGCCACCGGCCCGCGCAGCCGGCCCTTGTACTCAATCGGCTTGGATATTGTTGTCCTTTACAACCTTGGCCCAAACATTCATCTGACGCTCGATAAATACACGCGCCGCTTCGGGCGTGCCACCCATCACGTCAATTCCCTGCGCGTCCATCCGCTTGGCGGTATCGGGCAAACGCATCACTTTGTTAATCTCTTCGTTCATGCGCTTGATGATTTCTGGCGGTGTCTTCGCGGGTGCCAGGACGGCCCACCAGGCGGGCGCATCAAATCCGGCATAGCCACTTTCGGCAAGCGTAGGTACATCGGGTAAATCGGGCGAGCGCTTGGAGGTTGTCACCACCAGCGGACGCATGCGTTTGCTGTCCACATGGGGTTTGAGCAGAAATACCGAGCCGATCGCCAGCGGGACGTGGCCGGCCACGGCATCGTTCATCAAGGGGCCGCCGCCCTTATAGGGGATGTGTTGGAAATCTAGGCCGGACCCCTTGCCCAGCAGTTCCATGGCCAGATGTCCCAGGCTGCCAGAACCGATGGTGCCGTAGCTGACGCCTTTTTTGGTTTTTGCAGCGGCCACGACATCGGCGAAGGTCTTGAATTCAGATCCGGCATTGGTTGCCAGCACCATAGGCGCAGTACCAATCAGTATGACCGGCGTCAAGTCTTTGCGCGAATCAAAGGCCATATTGGGCATCAGGCTGGGGTTGACCCCATGCGTGTCAAATACCACGGCAAAGGTGTAGCCGTCCGGTGCTGCTGCCGCAACGGCAGCAGTGCCTATGGCTCCAGAGGCGCCGCCCTTGTTTTCGACGATGATGCTTTGGCCGAGCTGATGGGACAGCGGCTGTTCGAGCAGTCTGGCTACTTGGTCGACCGATCCGCCCGGTGGAAAAACTGCCACCAGTTTGATCGCTTGCTTGCTTGGCCAGGCCTGCGCTAGTGCAGGCTGGGCGGACGCTAGCAAGAGCGTGACCGCGGTAGCAAGTAGCGGGGCGAGGGTACGAAAATTCAATGTCATGGTACTTTCCTAAGAACCTGGCGATGGGAACCCGAGCATAAGGCCCAAACCGGGGCTTTTGCGTCCGGGTTTACGCCAAGCCCGCCAACGGAATAAAACCCTGGCGGCGCGCAAACCACTGACCTAGGCACAAAAAAGGCCGCTTTGCAGCGGCCTTTTCACAGTGTTACAAGCGGATCACTTGCCTGGCACTTTGCCTTCCACGCCTTTGACGTAGAACATCACGCCGCTCAGGAATTTGTCGTCCGCGACTTCGCCTTCTTTCAGGAGGGTCTTACCGGTGTTGTCCACCAAGGGGCCCTTCCAGATGCTGAAGGTGCCCGCTTTCAGGCCCGCTTTGACTTCATCGACTTTGGCTTTGGTTTCTGCGGGCACGTCTTCGGCGATAGAGACAATGTCAATCGCGCCTTCTTTCACGCCCCACCATACGCCGCCGGTGGTCCAAGTGCCTTCCAATGCGTCTTTGGTGGCTTTGATGTAGTACGGAGTCCAGTTGATGACGCTCGATGCCAGGTGGGCTTTGGGGCCGTAGGCGGTCATGTCCGAATCCCATCCAAAAGCGCGCTTGCCTTTGTCCTGTGCGGTTTTGAGCACAGCGGGCGAATCGGTGTTTTGGAACAGCACGTCGGCGCCGCCATTGATCAGGCTGGTAGCGGCTTCGGTTTCTTTGGGCGGGTTGAACCACTCATTGACCCAGACCACTTTGGTCTTGATCTTGGGATTGCTGCTTTGCGCGCCCAGCGTGAAACTGTTGATGTTGCGGATCACTTCAGGGATGGGCACCGAAGCGACCACGCCTAGCGTGCCGGTCTTGCTCATCTTGCCCGCGATCACGCCGGCCATGTACGCGCCTTCGTAGGTGCGGCTGTCATAGGTGCGCATGTTGTCGGCAGTTTTGTAGCCGGTGGCATGTTCAAACTTGACGTCTTTGAATTCGGGCGCCAGCTTGAGCATCGTCTCCATGTAGCCAAAGGTGGTGCCGAAAATGACTTTGTTGCCCTGGCTGGCCATGTCGCGGATCACGCGCTCGGCGTCCGCCGATTCGGGCACGTTTTCAACAAAGGAAGTGACGATCTTGTCGCCGAACTCTTTTTCCAAGGCTTTACGGGCGTTGTCGTGTGCAAACGTCCAGCCGCCATCACCCACGGGGCCGACATAGGCAAATGCGATCTTCAGCGGCTCGGCCTTGGCTGCTGCTGGCGCTGCTGCCGGTGCGGCTGCTTCAGGCTTTTTGCCACAGCCCACTAGCACCGCCGCTGCCACGGCTGTTACCACTGCAATTTTCAGCAGCGAACGTTTTTGCACATCTGTCATGTCATTTCCTTTGTAGAAAGTAAGGTCAGGGGAAGAGAAACATCTTCAGGAACCGGGGTAAAACGGTTTTCCAATCGAAGCTGGCATATTAATCCGAATCCAGGCCGGATTGCGAGAAATAAGCGCCAGCACCACGATGGTAGCCACATAAGGCAGCATGCTCAGCACCTGGCTGGGCACTTCTACCCCAATGCCTTGGAAGTGGAATTGGAGCATAGTGACGCCGCCGAATAAATACGCCCCAAGGAGTACACGCCCGGGCCGCCAGGTGGCAAACGTGGTCAGCGCCAAGGCGATCCAGCCCTTGCCTGCCACCATGCCCTCGACCCACAGCGGGGTGTAAATAATTGAAATATAGGCCCCGGCCAGCCCGCACAGCGCGCCTCCGGCGACCACGCAGGCCAGCCGTATCCAGCGCACCGGGTAGCCCAGGGCATGGGATGACTCCGGGCTTTCGCCCACGCTACGCAAAATCAGGCCACTGCGGGTACGGTAAAGAAACCAGACCAGTGCTCCGGCAAAAGCAATCGTCAAATACACCAGCGGGTGGTGCTTGAACAGCGCCGAACCGAGCCAGGGAATATCCGACAAGCCGGGGATGGCAAACAGGGGCCGCTCCGGGATTTTTGCTTGCACATAGCCCACGCCTACAAAGGCAGAAAAGCCACCGCCAAACAGGCTGAGCGCCAAGCCAGTGGCGTATTGGTTGGTGTTGAGCCAGATGACCAGCGCGCCAAAAATAGCGGCCATCAGCCCCCCGGCCAGCATGCCGGCGGCAAAGCCCAGGGTATCGCTGCCGGTATGCACCACCGTGGCAAAACCAGCGATCGCAGCGCACAGCATCATCCCCTCAGCACCCAGATTGACAATACCCGCCTTCTCATTGATCAACAAGCCCAGCGAGGCGATGGCAAGCACCGTACCGGCGTTCAGTGTGGCGGCGATCAGCAGTGCGTAGGATTCCATCAGCGGCTCCCTCCGGTGGCGGTTTGCGACTGGCGTACCAGCCGATAGTTCACCAGCATGTCACAGGCCAGCAGGCTAAACAGGAGCAGGCCTTGGAATACCCCGGTCAACGATTTGGGCAGGCCCAAACGCGATTGCGCCAGCTCGCCACCGATATAAAACATGCTCATGAGCAGGCTGGAAAACACCAGCCCTACCGGGTGTAGTCGCCCCACGTAAGCCACGATGATGGCGGCAAATCCGTAGCCCGCTGGTACATACGGTGTTAGCTGTCCGATCGGCCCGGCCACCTCCAGCGCCCCGGCCAGCCCGGCCATGCCGCCCGACACCAGCAGTGCCGTCCACAACGCCTGGCGCGCCGAAAAGCCGGCATAGCGCGCCGCCGCCGGTGCCAGCCCGCCCACTTGCTGCGCAAAACCGGCGCGGGTGCGGAATAAAAACACGCCGATCGCGCCCACACCGACTAACGCAAACAACACGCCAATCGTCATCCGCGAGCCGTCCATCAAGCGCGGAATACGGGTCACCGCGTCAAAGTTTTTGGTTTGCGGGAAGTTATAGCCCAGTGGGTCCTTCCAAGGGCCATAGACCAAGAGGCCCAGCACTTGCACGGCCACATAGACCATCATCAGGCTGACCAAAATTTCATTGGCATTAAAGCGGTCGCGTAAAAGTGCGGTAATACCGGCCCAGACCATGCCGCCCAGCACCCCTGCCAAAATGACGGCGACGACCATCCAGCTGCCAGTGTCTTTCTCGGCCAGCAGCGCCACGCCGCTGGCGCACACCGCGCCAATGATGTATTGCCCCTCGGCCCCAATATTCCATACATTCGAGCGAAAACACACCGCCAAGCCCAAAGCGATCAGTAGTAAGGGTGTAGCCTTGACCACCAATTCGCCTAAGGCGTAGCTGCTTTTGAGCGGCTCCCAAAAAAACATTTGCAGGCCGCGCACCGGGTCTTTGCCCAGCAGGCTAAATAGCAGCACGCCCAGCAGCACGGTAATGAGTAGCGCCAGCAGCGGCGAGGCAAAAGTCCAAAAGCCCGAAGGCTGGGCACGCACTTGCAGCTTGATCATGCCTGCGCCTCCCACAAGCCGCTCATCCACTCGCCCATTTGCGCCACCGTAGCCTCGCCCACCGCAATCGAGGGCGACAACTTGCCGTGCGCAATCACTTGCAAGCGGTCGCAAATTTCAAACAATTCGTCCAGCTCTTCGCTGACCACCAACACCGCGCAACCGGCGTCGCGCAAGGCCAAAATGGCGCCGCGTATTTGTGCCGCAGCGCCCACATCTACCCCCCAGGTCGGTTGTGACACGATGAAGAGCGCAGGCTGGGCATCGATCTCCCGCCCCACAATGAATTTTTGCAAATTACCGCCCGACAGCGAACGCGCTGCCGCGTCCGGTCCGTTGGCCTTGACGCCAAAGCGCTCAATGATGCGCTGCGCCTGCGCACGCAAGAGGCCCAGCTGTAACCATCCTCCGGCAAAGCCTGGCCAGGCAATCGCCTCGGTACGCGTGAGCAGCAGGTTGTGCGCCAGGCTGAGCGTGGGCACGGCGCCGCGCCCAAGCCGCTCTTCCGGCACGAAATGCAGGCCCAGGGCACGGCGGGCCGCCGGGCCTTTGGCTGCTACATCGACCTCGCCCATGTGGATACTGCCCTCTGGCGCGCGGCAGTCCTCGCCGGACAAAGCGTAGAGCAACTCGCGCTGCCCATTACCCGATACGCCCGCAATCCCCAGCACTTCGCCCGCGCGCACTTGCAGGTCTATGCCCTGTAAATCCACGCCAAACTGGTCTTCGCGCGGCAGGTGCAAATCGCGTACCCCCAGGCGCGCGGCGCCAGGTTCGCGCACCTCGTGCTTGAGTTGCGGTGGCTCGGCACCAATCATCAGCTTGGACAGGGATGCGTTGGACTCCTGCGCCGGGTTGCACACTCCGGTCACCTTGCCCCCGCGCAGCACGGTGCAGGCATTGCACAGGGCGCGAATTTCGTGCAGCTTGTGGCTGATGTACAAAATGCTGCAGCCCTCCAGGGCCAATTGCTGCAGCACCACAAACAATTTTTCCACCGCCTGCGGCGTCAGCACCGAGGTGGGTTCGTCCAGAATCAGCAACTGCGGTTGCGTCAATAGCGCGCGGATGATTTCTACCCGCTGCATCTCGCCCACGCCCAGGGTGTGCACCGGGCGCGCAGGGTCTATGTCCAGGCCGTATCGGCGCGCTTTGCCGCTGATGCGCTCGCTCACCTGGTCCAGGCTCAGGCTTTTGTCCAGGCCCAGCCAGACGTTCTCGGCCACGGTAATCGTGTCAAACAAATTGAAATGCTGAAACA
>CANKNK010000066.1 GCA_947483455.1 Comamonadaceae bacterium
GGCATTGATGGTTTTCAGACCTGCCTCGGCACCGCGCAGCACTTCCAGCCCGAAGTCATCGTCCTGGTAGATGGTGCAGACCTTCTTGGCGCCTTTGTCCTTGATCATCTTGGGCAGTGCCAGTCGGATCTGGTCGTAGTACGAACTGAGCAAGGCGTACTTCAGTTCATTGGGTGCGTCATACATGTCGCGCGACGCGGTTAAGGGCATGAAATTGACGATCTGTTTTTCAAACTGGATCGGCATGGCGGCATTGTTTTGCGCAGTACCCAGGTGGCCGGCCATGATGAAAATCTTGTCCTGGTTCACCAGTTTTTGCGCAGCCAGCACCGCACGCTTAGGGTCATAGCCCGAGTCCTCGACCAGCAGCTTGAGTTTGCGCCCGTGGATGGCGCCTTGCTCATTGAGCTCGTCGATACGCAACTGCATGCCGTTGCGCGATTGTTTGCCATAACCGGCCAGGGGACCGGATAAATCCTGGATGGTGCCGATCACGATTTCGTTTTTGCTCACGCCCTGCTGTTCGGCGGCAAGTGCCGGTACGGCAGCTAAGCAGGCGGCGAGCGCAAAGGCAAGACCGGTAACGGGAAACAAGTTTTTCTTCATGCTAGATCTCCTAAAAATAGTAATTTCCTAGTGCCGCCGGGCCCGGTGGGCTCAGCCATACATAGCCTCAATATTAGCGTTGTATTTCTGCTCCACCAGTTTGCGCTTGAGTTTCATGGTGGGGGTGAGTTCTTCGTCTTCGGCGCTAAGCTGGGTATCGAGCAGGAAGAATTTTTTGATTTGCTCGACGCGCGCGAACTTTTTATTCACCCGGTCTATTTCTTCCTGGATCAGCGCCTGCACTTCGGCCGAGCGCGTCAGGCTGGCGTAGTTGCTGAAAGGCACATCCTGGTCTTGGGCAAATTTTTCGACATTTTCTTGGTCAATCATGATGATGACCGTCAAATAAGGCCGTTTGTCTCCGATGACCACTGCGTCGGTGATGTAGGGCGAAAACTTCAAGTCGTTTTCCAACTCGGAAGGCGTGATATTTTTGCCACCCGCCGTGATGATGATGTCCTTCATGCGATCGGTGATGCGGAAATAACCCTCGGCATCGACCACGCCCACATCGCCGGTGTGCAGCCAACCGTCCGCGTCTATGGTTTCGGCGGTTTTCTCGGCTTGATTCAGGTAACCAGCAAACACGTTCTTGCCGCGGACAAGAATTTCGCTGGTCTGCGGGTCCAGGCGCACTTCGTTGTACCCAGCCGCCGGGCCGATAGAGCCGGGGCGAATACGGGTGGCCGGTACGCCAGTGGCGGCACCGCAGGTCTCGGTCATGCCCCAGACTTCCAGCATAGGCACGCCCAGGGACAAATACCAGCGCACCAGTTCGGGCGAAATGGGCGCCGCGCCAGTGACCAGGTACTTGGCGCGATGAATTCCGATGAGTTTGCGCACGTTGTTGAGCGCCAGCCATTGGGCCAGCACAAATTGCGCCTTGAGCCACGCGCTGACCGATTCGCCGGCCAATACCTTATCCGCAATACGCGCACCCACGCCAATACCCCAGGCATACACCGCCTGCTGCACAAAACCGGCTTCTTTGAGCGTGATCATCACGCCGGAGTAAAACTTTTCCCACACGCGGGGCACCGCGGTAAATACCGTGGGCGCAATTTCGCGCACGTTCTCGGGAATGGTTTCCGGGTTTTCCACGAAGTTGAGTTTGGAGCCGGTGTAAAGCGAGAAATACTCACCACCCATGCGTTCAGCGATATGGCACAGGGGCAAAAAGCACATGCGCTCGTCGTCCATGGTCTGGGCGACCAGCGTGTTGTAGCCGTGCACGGTAAACACCAGGCCCTTGTGTAAATGCATGGCCCCCTTGGGCTTGCCGGTGGTGCCCGAGGTATAGACCAATATGGCCAAATCTTGCGCCTGGCACTGCGCTGCGCGCTCGCGCACCGCCTGAGGGTGTGCGGCCAGGTGCTCGCGCCCCAGCGCCCGCAAAGCATCTAGGCTCATGACGCCAGGGTCTTTGAGGGTGCGTAAACCCTCCATATCGAAAACCACGATCTTGCGCAGCAGCGGCAACTGGGCGCGTACTTCCAAGGCCTTGTCCAATTGCTCGTCGTCTTCAACAAACAAAATCGTGGTGCGCGAATCTTCGCTGAGGTAGTGCACCTGACTGCTCGCGTCGGTGGGGTAAATGCCATTGGACACACCGCAGGCTGACAAGACTGCGAGATCGGCCCAGACCCACTCGACCACGGTATTGGACAAGATGGAGGCGCACTCACCTTTGTCAAAACCCAGGCTCAGCAAACCAGCGCAAATTTCTTCGACCGCAGTGGCTGTCTGGTTCCAGGTCCAACTGCGCCACAGCCCCAGGTGTTTCTGGCGCAACCAGACCTCAGGGCCACGCTGGGCGACGGCGTTCCAGAACATAGCGGTAATCGTGTCGCCCTCCAGCACCACCCGATGTTCCGGCTGGATATGGGCCAAATCCCAAAGATGGCTCATAGACGGCCTCCTACGCACAGCAGCACGGTCCGCAGACCGCAATAGATTTTTGAAGCAGTGCTAGACATCATCATCTCCAATTCTTTTTCTTTTTCCAGCGCCGTTCCTCACGCACGCCTTCTTCTTTGAGTCCCAAATAGAACTCCTTGATGTCTTCTTTCTCGCGCAGGCGAGCGCAGGTATCTTCCATCACGATGCGCCCGTTTTCCAACACATAGCCATAGTCCGACGCATTGAGCGCCATATTGGCGTTTTGCTCGACCAGCAAAATCGTGGTGCCGCGTTCACGGTTGATACGCACCACAATTTCAAAAATTTCTTTGGTCAGCTTGGGCGACAGGCCCAAGCTAGGCTCGTCTAAAAGTATCAGGTCCGGCTTGGCCATGAGGGCGCGCGAGATCGCCAGCATTTGCTGCTGCCCGCCCGACAGCAAGCCCGCATCCTGCAAGCGACGCTCCTTCAAGATCGGGAAATAGGTGTACACCGTCTCCATATCGCGGGCGACCTGGTCACTATCGCTGCGGGTATAGGCCCCCATGAGCAGGTTGTCATGCACGCTCAGCAGCGGAAATACCTCGCGGCCCTCGGGCACATGGCTCAAGCCTTGCTGCACGATATGCGAAGGGTCTTGGGCCGTGATGTCCTGGCCCTTGAATTCAATAGAGCCCTTGCGCGGATCGATGATGCCCGAAATGGTTTTGAGAATCGTGGTTTTGCCCGCGCCATTGGAGCCCAGCACCGCACCGATCTCACCGCGCCGCACTTGCAGGCTGATACCGCGAATGGCTTTGATCGGCCCATAGGCGCTCTCGACGTTGAGCAGCTTGAGTACCGGCATGTCGCTGACAGGAGGAGGAATGCTGCTCATGCGCCTACCCCGATAGCCGATTCGCGACGCAATGACGACACATCGTCCAATGTACCCAAATAGGCCTCGATAACCCCGGCATCGCTTTGCACCTCACGCGGCGTACCCATGGCCAACACCTCGCCCTGGTTCATCGCCAGCACCCGGTCGGACACTTTGGAAACCAAGCTCATGTCGTGCTCCACCATCAGTACGGTAATGCCCAATTCATGCTGAATATCCTGAATCCAGAAAGCCATGTCGTCGGTTTCCTCGACATTCAAGCCGGAAGACGGTTCGTCCAGCAACAACAGCGAGGGCTCGGTACACAAAGCGCGCGCCACCTCCACCACTTTGCGTACGCCATAAGGCAGGCCAGCTACAAAAGTATCGCGGTAATGTTGCAGATTGAGAAAGTCGATCACTTCTTCGGCTTTTTCCCGCGAGCGCAATTCTTCCTCCCGCGTGGCGGCCGTAAAAAACATGTCTTGCCACAAGCTGGTTTTGCGGTGTGTGTGGCGCCCGATCAACAGGTTGTGCAATACCGAGGCGTGCTCAAACAGCTCGATGTTTTGAAAAGTACGGGCGATGCCTAACGCCGCCACATCCTGTGGCGCTTGCTCGGTCAGCTTGACCACGCCCTTGGGGCCGACGAAATCGATGCTGCCAGCGGTCGGCGTATAAATACGGCTAATCAGGTTGAACACCGTGGTTTTGCCAGCACCATTGGGGCCGATCAGGGTGAAGACCTCGCCTTTTTTAACCTCAAAGCTGACCTGGTTGACCGCCAGCAGGCCGCCAAAGCGTACGCTCAGGTCCTTGGCCGATAAAAGAAAGTCCGTCATTTCAAGCGATCCGATTTTTGGAAAGATTTCTGCCGCTTGAACATGCCTTTGCGGTAGAACGGGAACATCTCAAAATAGGTGCGTATCTTGAGCCAGCGGCCATACAAGCCCATGGGCTCAAACAGCACAAAGGCGATCAGTACCGCGCCATAGACCACGCCTTGCAAGCCCGGCGCTTGCCCGACCACTGCGGGCAAAAAGTCCTTGAACAGGGCGATGAGCTGCGGCATGGTGATCAGAAATATGGCGCCCAAAAAGGCCCCGTGGACCGACCCTAGACCGCCAATCACAATCATCAAGAGCAGGTCGATGGATTGCAGAATATTGAACTGATCGGGCGAGATGAATTGCAATTTATGCGCATACAAGGCCCCGGCCACGCCGGCCAGCGCTGCGGAAATGGCAAAAGACATGGTTTTGTACTGCGCTAGGTTAATGCCCATACTTTGCGCAGAGATTTCCGAATCGCGGATGGCGACAAAGGCCCGCCCAGTGGGCGAACGCAGCAAATTAAGAATGCCCAAGGTCGCGACCACGGTTAGCAACAGGCACAAAAAATAAAACTGGATTTCGGTCTCTAGCACCCAACCAAAGACGTTGGGCTTCTTGATGTGGATACCCGCATTGCCCCCGGTGACCGACTCCCATCGCGCCAATACCTCTTCCACAATGAAGCCAAACGACAGCGTCGCCATGCCCAAATAAATGCCTTTGACGCGCAAGGCTGGCAAGCCCACCACCAGGCCCACCGCAGCAGACAAGCCGGCCGCGCCGGCCAGGGCGATGGGAAATGGCACACCCATATTGGTCAATACCGCATGCGTATACGCACCGACACCCAAAAACGCGGCATGGCCCAAAGAAAACAAGCCGGTAAAGCCGGCCAAGAGCATGATGCCCAGGGCGGCGATGCTGTAAATCAGCACAAAGGTGAGTTGTGCCAGCCAGTACTCGGTAAACAGCCAGGGCGCACCTAGCAAGAGCAGCACCAAGACGCTGTACCAAAAGGTATGGCCTTCATGCTTGGCCAGGCCGATGTCCTGGGCGTATTCGGTTTTGAAAATAAAACGCATGTTCAGACCTTTTTGCGCAGTTTTTCGCCGAACAAGCCATTGGGCCGTACCATCAGCATCACCAGCACCACGATATAAGCCGCTGTGTCCTTGAAACCATCGGGCAGGTAAAAGCCCGAAAAGGCCTCGACCAAGCCGATCACCAAGCCACCCACAATCGCGCCAGGCAGACTGCCAAAGCCCCCCACTACCGCAGCAGGGAAGGCTTTGAGGCCGATAAAGCCCATATTGGCGTGGACAAAGGTGATGGGCGCGAGCAAAAGTCCGGCAATACTGGCCACCGCCGCCGCCAGCGCCCAGGCGATGCTATTGAGGCGCTTGACCGGTATGCCCATGTAATACGCTGCCAACTGGTTTTGCGAGGCGGCCTGCATGGCGATACCCAGCTTGCTGTAGCGGAAAAGTGCGAACAACAAAACGCACAACACGCCGGTGGCGGCAATCACCACCATATGCTCCACGTTCAAAATCAGGCCGCCCACCTTCCAGATTTCGTCTTTATACGGTACGGGTAAGGCCTGGGTATCGGTTCCTATATTCGGAATCATGGTGATCAGGCCGCGCGCCACATAGCCCACGCCGATCGTGAGCATGACAATAGAAAACGCCGGCTGCCCCAAAATCGGGCGTATCACCGCCATCTCGATCAGTGCGCCGACCAATGCCATCGCCAACACCGCCGAAAGAATGGCCAGCCAATAGGGCATACCCAGCATGGTCATCGCCACCAGGCCGCCGAAAGCGCCCAGCATCATCAACTCGCCCTGCGCGAAGCTGACTGTCTCGGTAGCCTTATAAATAAGGACAAAACCGAGTGCGATCAGTCCGTAAATGCAGCCCTGGGCTACACCACTGATCAACAATTGAAAAAACTGCACCATGCCTCCTAGGTTGAACCACCCGAGGTTATAGCCCTAGTTTGAAAATTCCTTGATAGGGTTGTTACCGATTTCAATGGGTAAATTGACACCCGATAGGGTTCACGCCCTCTGACAGACGCTCAGGACTTGGGGATTTCCCTTGGTTTTCCCGCGTCGTCGATAGCCACATAGGTGACAAGGGCTTCGGTAACCTTGATGTAACTGCCTTGATTGCGAAAGCGCTCGGCAAAGACTTCCACTTTTACCGTGATGGACGTACGGCCTACGCGCACCACTTTAGAAAAGAAGGACAAGATGTCGCCCACGCGTACCGGCTGCTTAAAGATGAACTCGTTGACCGCCACGGTCGCCATGCGGCCCTGGGTGTAGCGCGCGGGCAGCACCGAACCGGCCAAATCCACCTGGGCCATGACCCAGCCGCCAAAAATATCGCCATTGGCATTGCAATCGCCTGGCATAGGAATCACTTTGAGCACCAGCTCCTGGTCGGTCGGCAAGGCGGTAGTGGGGGTGGCAGCGTGGGACATGGGCACAATCTCGGTTTAACGCTTCGAATTGTCACCCATGCGCTCCTTTGGCCCCGCCTCCAGCACCCATGCCCCGCCCACCACCGTAGGTGCCGCCGCGGTTCAGGCCGGCGACTGGGGTACTTTGCAGCGCCTCTTCCCCTATTTGTGGATCTACAAGTGGCGGGTCATGGTGGCGCTCACACTGATGGTGGGCGCTAAAGTCGCCAATGTGGGTGTGCCCCTGCTACTGAAGACTCTGGTCGACACCATGACGCCGCAGCCCGGCCAGCTGGCTGCCGTGCTGGTGGTGCCGGTGGCGCTATTGATTGCTTACGCCGCGCTGCGCTTGTCCACGACTTTGTTTGCCGAATTGCGCGACCTGATTTTCGCCAAAGCCACTGAGGGCGCGGCGCGCAGTATCTCGCTGGCGGTGTTTAGACATTTACATTCCTTGAGTTTGCGCTTTCACCTAGAGCGCCAGACCGGCGGCATGACACGCGATATCGAGCGCGGTACGCGCGCGGTGCATTCTCTGGTGTCGTACTCTCTCTACAGCATTGTTCCCACGCTGATCGAAGTAGGGCTGGTGCTGACACTGCTCGCGGTCAAGTTTGACGTCTGGTTTGCAGGTATCACCATCATGGCTTTGGTGCTTTACATCCTGTTCACCATCAGCATGACCGAGTGGCGCACGCAGTTTCGCAAGCGCATGAACGAGCTGGACTCCAAAGCCCACAGCCGCGCCATCGACTCGCTGCTCAACTTTGAAACCGTCAAATACTTTAACAACGAAGAGTTCGAAGCGAGGCGCTATGACGAAAACCTGGAACGCTACCGCCGCGCCGCCCTGCAAAGCCAGCGCACCTTGAGCATGCTTAATGCAGGCCAGCAACTGATCATTGCCAGTGGGCTGGTAGCCATGCTTTGGCGGGCCACCCAGGGCGTGGTCGATGGGCGCATGACGCTGGGCGACCTGGTCATGGTCAACGCCTTCATGATCCAAATTTACATACCGCTCAATTTTTTGGGCGCGATTTACCGCGAGCTAAAACAAAACCTGGCCGACCTGGAAAAAATGTTCACCCTGCTCGAACGCGAGCAAGAAATTGCCGATGCACCCAATGCCCGCGATCTGCGCTTGCACGAGCACGACAGCTCTGGCCAACTGCAGGCCAGCGTGCGCTTTGACCATGTGTTTTTTGCCTACGATCCAGCGCGGCCATTGCTGCACGACATCAGTTTTGACATACCGGCAGGTAAAACCGTGGCGGTGGTCGGGCCCTCGGGCTCGGGCAAAAGCACCCTGGCGCGCTTGCTGTACCGTTTTTACGATGTCCAGCAAGGCGGCATCTCTATTGCCGGGCAAAACATCCAAAGCCTGACGCAAACCAGTTTGCGCGCCGCCATCGGCATCGTGCCGCAAGACACCGTGCTGTTTAACGACACCGTGGA
>CANKNK010000067.1 GCA_947483455.1 Comamonadaceae bacterium
ATGTGCTCGGCGGGCGTGGGCACTTCGGCTGCCATTTCTAAGCGCAGCAGTGCTTGTTGCCCCGCTTCTGCACTGGCGCCTTGCGCCAGTGCCGCAGCCCAGGCATTGCGGCCTGCCGCTTGCACCCGTGGTCCGATTTCTTGCAAGGTGGGCAAGGCTTGCGCATCGCGCCGTTCCCATGCGCCCAGTAACTGGGTCAGCGCCTCGCCATGCGCCTGCGCGGCAAGCTTCTTCAATGCCAATTGGGCACTTTCCATCGCGTCTCTTTGGGCACGAAAGGCCGCATCACCCAATCGCGGTTGCGCTGCCCGCGCATCGGGGTAGGCGGCAAAACTGTCGCGCCGAGGGCTATCACCAAAGCGGGTATCGCGTCCAGGGCGTGGTGCATCGCGCCCGGCTGGGCCTTTGCCACCGGGTGCGCCATCTTTGCGATCACCCCATTTGCCGGGGCGCGCAGGCGGCGCGCTAGATTCGCGCCGCATGCCTGGACGGTCGTCACCGCGCATCGCCACCACCGGCTTGGCCGCCGGCCGCACAGGTGCAGGCGCAACGGGCATGGCTTGCGCCGACGAGTCCTGCAGCGCCGATTGCGTCGCAGGCACCAGGCTTTCGGGGGCCTCGGTGGAATCCGTCGCATGGCTTGCCGGGCCGGCATCTGCAGGCGAGGTTTGGGCATCGCCGTCGGCTGCGTCAGGCGCCGCTTGCTCCGCCTGCGCGACCGGCGCAAGACTGTCTGCAGCTTGCGTCGCCGTTTGCGCTTGTGCCTCTTGCGCGCCCGCCGCACTCACCTGGGCTTGCGCCTGTGCTTGGCCTTGCAATGCAGCCTCCAGCGCTGCCATGGCTTTGCGGATGAGGTTCGCGTCCCCTGCGGCATTGGCCGCCTGCAAGGCCTTGGACGCGTCCAGCACCGTGCGGTCACGCTGGCCCAAAGCCGCCTCGGCGGATTCACGTTCGGCGGTTTTTCGCTGGAAGGCATCGTCAATCGGTTTGCGAAATGCGTCCCACAGTTTTTGTTCCAAGCGCCGGTCTAGCGGTACCGCATGGGCTTGGGCCTGCCAGCGTTGCTGCAGGGATTTAACCGCGTCAATGCGCAGCGTGGCTGCCGCGCCTAACACTTTGGCCTCTTCGATCATGGCTTGGCGTAATTGGACGCTTTGGGCCTGCAAGGCCTCCAGCGGCTCGGCGGCGTGGCCAATGGCTTCCTTCCACAGCGGCTGCAATTCTGCAAACGCTTTTTCGCCCAAGTGGCCGGCATTGCGCCAACGGTCGCCAAACTGGTGCAGGATGCGGCTAAAGCCTTTCCAGTCGTCGTCCAGCGCGGTGCGGTTCGCCTCCGCCCAGGCTTTCACTTCTTCGATCAGGGCCAGGCGCTGCTGGCGGTGCTCCAGGGCATCGGCCTTGAGTTTTTCCAGCCAGACTTCCACCACTTTGTGCGCGGCATTGCAGGCTTCGTCAAAGCGTTTCCATAAGCCGTGGTTGGGCACACCCCCCTGGTCGGTTTGTTTCCATTGCTCGCGCATGGCACGCAGGGTTTCCTGCATCTTGCGTCCGCCCAGCGATTGGCCTTCAGGACGCTTGAGCAAGCCCTCGGCCTTGATGACCAATTCTTCACGCAGTTGATCTGCGCGCCAGCGCTGCCATCCCTCCAACTCCCCAGCAGCCGCCAAAGCAGCCTGGGCTTGCGCATCGAGTTTTGCATCGATCAAGCGGCCAAATTCTTTAAGTGCCTGGCGCAAGGCATTGGCAGCACCAGCGCTGGCTTTGCCATGGCCCTGGCCCACCTCGGCTTCGAGTTGGGCCAAAACTTCGCGCACTTTAGTCTGCGCGGCCTCGCGCTGCGCCGGATCCGCCACGGGTTTACTTGGCTTGGCTGCGGCCTGCGTCTGCTGGCGCTGCGCACGCAAGGAGTCGGCCCACACGGCGACCGGGGGCAGCGGCGCCTGCGGGTCTTGCGCCGCCAACACGGTTTGCGCCAACACCGCATCAAAAGCCTCCCAAACCACCAGCAATTGGGCTTTGGCCGTATCGAGCACCGGCGCAAACTTCATGTCTACGCTGGCCCATCCCGCATGCGCCACCAACTGTGCAGCCTGGGTTTGCCAATGGTCCACATCGATCGCCAGCGCGCTATGCGCAGCTTGGGCATCCTGCCAAGGCTTGGTAGACATCACTTCTATGCGCTGGGCCAACAGCACCGCGGCTTCGCGCTGCACCTGGGCCTGGTGCTGCAAATCTTCTATCACCCGCACGCGCTCGGCCAATTGCAGCTTGATGCCCGCCAGGGGCTCGCGGCTGAGCGGCGCTCCTGCCTTGGCGGCGTCGCGCTGCCAGGCCAGGGCATCGGCAATATTTAACTTGGACAATTCCAGCAAGACTCGGGCTTTGGCCTCCCATTCGGCAGCGATAGCTTCCTGCGCCTTTGCCCGTTTGGCATCGTCCAGGCGTTCGCGCAGGAGCTTGGCTGCGCCTTTGTCGCGGGTACTGAGTTCTCGGTAGACCTCGGACACTGCTTCATGTGCGGGATCGCTAGCCAACCAGTCTTTGACCCGCTGCGACCGTTCGCCCGATGTCGGCGCAGTAAAAGCGCCGCCGGTGAGGGTGTCCCAGTGGGCGATGTCATGGGTCTTGTTGGATGCTGTCGTCGACACGTAAAGCCTTGCTAAATAGAACTAAAAAAATGCGGCGCCAAATGCCGCGAGGCGGGGGCGATTGTCCTTCAATGCGACGCCTTCAGGCAAGGCGGGACCAAATTAAGGCGTGCAGAGCGCAAAAGACGGACTTTGATTGCATCAGACCGTGCCCGCGCCACCCTCCATCGAAGGGGTGCGCCGGTATAATCCGCCGCCAGCGTCAAGCTTTTGCCACCGGCAACTGCCTACATGAGCGCAGCGCAAATCGCTCCCCTAGCCTAGTTCGGGGACCTTCGCTACACCCTGTGGCACCGCTTGTCGGGCCTGTCCCCCCACTCGTGACCCTTGCGCCCGGCTTTAAAAGCGAAAGCGCCAGTGAACAAGGAGCCGCATGAACCCAGCCCAAACTCTTCGAAAATCGCTCGCCGTGGTCACAAGCGATATCGTCCATGGTTTCATGGAAATCACACACAACAGCTTTGCGCTGGTGGGCCTGGCGGTGATGTTTTTCGGACTCACCATCAGCTTGCAGCCCAACTTGCGCCAGGCTGGCGAGTTGCAGTTAATGGAGTGGCTGCAAGACCATCAAGACACCTTCTCCAGCCTAGTCACCGGTACCGCGACCGACCGCGTCACGGCCATGAGTCCCAAAGACTTGCCCAAACCGCAGGCCGCTGTCACCCAGTGGTTAAGCCGTAAATACAATATTGCGCCCGAGCCCATGGCCGCTTTGGTAGCTGAGTCCTTTGCCGCCGGTACCAAAGCCAAGATCGACCCCTTGCTGATTCTGGCCGTCATGGCCGTGGAGTCGGGCTTTAACCCGATCGCGCAAAGCCCCATGGGCGCGCAAGGCCTGATGCAGGTGATGCCCCAAGTCCACAGCGACAAATACACCCGGTTTGGCGGCAAACTAGCCGCCTTTGACGCCTTGTCCAACGTCAGGGTGGGGGTCAAAGTGTTACAGGAATGCATTGCGCGTGCCGGTTCGCCAGAAGCGGGGCTCAGGCTTTATGTGGGTGCAGGAAACTTGGAAGACGACGGTGGCTATGCGGGCAAAGTGCTGGCCGAGCAAACTCGATTGCAGGCCGCATTCGGCGGAAACCCGGTACCCTTAGCGGCGCCGGTGGCGCAATCCAAGCCGGAAGTCATGAAAAGTGATAGCCCCGCGCCGGGTGGGGCACTTGGCGGCGGTCAGCGGGAACTTTGAAAGCCCCTACTAAAATCGGCTCCAGCCCACCGTGCCGGTACCACCGGATACACGCCGGGTGCCTCATCCCAGGCTACGTTGGAAATTTCCGGGTTATCCACCCAAAGCCCAAAAAAGCAGCAGCAACGGCCCCGTTCCATGCTGCATTTGACGATTTCATACAACTTTTAGGACACCTTTATGTACCACCGCAACACCTTGGTTGAACAAACCGATCCCGAACTATGGGCCGCCATCCTGGCCGAGAATGCCCGCCAGGAACACCATATTGAGCTGATTGCCAGCGAAAACTACGCTTCACCCGCCGTGATGGCGGCGCAAGGCAGCCAGCTGACGAATAAATACGCTGAGGGCTACCCCGGCAAACGTTACTACGGCGGCTGCGAAAACGTGGATGTGGCCGAACAATTGGCCATCGACCGGGTCAAGCAACTTTTTGGCGCGGATGCGGCCAATGTGCAGGCGCACTGCGGCGCATCGGCTAACGAAGCGGTGTTTATGGCCTTTCTCAAACCCGGCGACACCATCATGGGCATGAGCCTGGCCGAAGGCGGGCATTTGACGCACGGCATGGCACTCAATATGAGCGGCAAATGGTTCAATGTCGTCAGCTACGGCCTCGATGCCAACGAAGCCATCGACTATGACGCGATGGAGCGTAAAGCCCACGAGTCCAAACCCAAGCTCATCATTGCCGGCGCCAGCGCCTACTCCTTGCACATCGACTTTGCCCGTTTTGCCAAAGTGGCTAAAGACGTGGGCGCGCTGTTTTTGGTAGACATGGCGCATTACGCCGGCCTGATTGCCGCCGGGCTCTACCCTAACCCGGTGCCGCATGCTGACGTGGTCACCTCCACCACGCACAAGAGCTTGCGCGGCCCGCGCGGTGGCATTATTTTGATGAAGTCCGAACACGAAAAAGCCATCAACAGCGCCATGTTCCCCGGCCTGCAAGGCGGCCCCTTGATGCACGTCATCGCCGCCAAAGCCGTGGCCTTCAAAGAAGCACTGGGCGATGGCTTCAAAGCCTACCAACAGCAGGTGCTGACCAATGCCGATATCGTGGCCAAAACCCTAACCGAGCGCGGCCTGCGTATCGTCAGCGGCGGCACACAAAGCCATGTGATGCTGGTCGATCTGCGCTCCAAGAACATCACTGGCAAAGACGCTGAACGCGTGTTGGGCGAAGCCCACATGACCATTAACAAAAACGCGATCCCCAACGACCCGGAAAAGCCCATGGTGACCAGCGGCGTACGCATCGGCACCCCGGCCATGACCACACGCGGCTTCAAGGACGAAGAAGCGCGTGCCACGGCGCACCTGATCGCCGACGTGCTGGACAAGCCGCACGATGCTGCCAACATTGATGCGGTACGTGCCAAGGTACACGCACTGACCGCCCGCTTTCCGGTCTACGGTTAAGTCCCATGAAGTGCCCGTTTTGCAGCCATTCGGAAACCCCTGTGGTGGAGACCCGCATGGCCGAGGACGGGGACTTCATCCGCAGGCGGCGCCAATGTGGCGCCTGCGAAAAACGCTTTACTACCTACGAGCGGGCCGATGTCAGCTATCCGGTGGTAGTCAAAAAAGACGGGCGGCGCATTGATTTTGACCAAAGCAAAATCGTCGGCTCCATGAAGCTGGCCTTGCGCAAACGCCCGGTCAGCACAGAGCAAATTGATAGTGCCATGGAGCGCATCCAGGAAAAGCTGCTGACCTCTGGCCTGCGCGAGGTGTCGTCCACCCGCATCGGCGAACTGGTGATGCGCGAGCTCAAAAAATTGGACAAAGTGGCCTATGTGCGTTTTGCCAGCGTGTACCGCAGTTTCGAAGATATTGATGACTTCAAAACCCTGGTCAACGAGGTCAACAATTGAGCCGGCCACGGCTTGATTGCAAAAGGCCATAGCACCGTGCCGCATATCGCTCAAGCTTTGCGTCTGGCCGAAGCTGCGCTCTACCTTACCTCGCCCAACCCGCGCGTAGGCTGCGTGCTGGTCAACCCGGCAGGCCAGGTCATCGGTCAGGGCCATACCCAAATGGCCGGCGGGCCGCATGCCGAAATCATGGCGCTGCGTGATGCGCAAGCCCAAGGCCATAGCACCCATGGCGCTACCGCCTATGTGACGCTAGAACCCTGCGCGCACCAGGGTCGCACCGGGCCGTGCTGCGACGCGCTGGCGCAAGCGGGTATCACACGCGTGGTCGCGTCCCTGCAAGACCCCAACCCGCTGGTTGCAGGCCAGGGCTTTGCCAAACTGCGCGCTGCTGGCATTGCCGTGGAAGTGGGGCCCGGCGCCACCGAATCACGTGAACTCAATATTGGATTTTTCAGCCGCATGCAGCGGCAAAGGCCTTGGATGCGACTCAAAGTTGCCGCGTCCCTGGACGGCGCAACAGCCTTGGGCAATGGGCGAAGCCAATGGATTACCGGTGCAGCGGCGCGCACCGATGGCCATGCCTGGCGTGCGCGCGCCTGCGCGGTGCTGACCGGTGTGGGCACGGTGCTACAAGATCAGCCGCTGCTGGACGTACGCCATGTGGCAACGCCGCGCCAGCCCATGCTGGTGATTGTCGACAGCGCTTTGCAAACACCGCCCGATGCCGCATTGTTCGGACCGGAACGCCAGGTGTTGATCTATGCGGCCCAGCCCCATGCCGGGCGCGAAGCAGCGCTGCGTACGTCTGGGGCGGACATTATGTATTTGCCAGGCCCTACCGGGGACGATGGCCGCGCGCCCAAAGTGGATTTGCAAGCCATGGCCCAGGACCTGGCGCGGCGCCAATGCAATGAAGTGCATGTCGAGGCCGGGCACCAACTCAATGGCTCCTTGTTGCGCGCCGGTCTGGTCGATGAGCTGCTGGTGTACCTGGCTCCGCTGTGGCTGGGCCAAGGTGCAGGCATGTCCAACTTTGGGCCCTTGAGCGAACTGGCCCAAGGGCTGGCACTAGACTTTCAAAGCACACAGCACATCGGTCCGGACCTGCGCATCCAGGCACGTGTACGAGGCAGTGCAGATTTTTAGCATGGAGGCTAGGACTACTATGTTTACAGGCATCATCACCGGCGTAGGCCGCATCACCCACATTGACAATTTGGGCGCCAGCCAGACACACGGCAAGCGCTTGCATGTGCAATGCCCCCCAGGCTATCTGGACGATGCCGGTCTGGGCGACAGCATTGCCATCAATGGCGCCTGCATGACGGTCACCAGCTTGCAGCAAGATGCGCAGACGCCGGTTTTTACCCTGGACATATCTGCCGAATCACTAGATAAGACGGCGGGCCTGGACGCGGTGGGCGAGGTCAATCTGGAAAAAGCCCTGCGTGCCAATGACCGCCTGGGAGGCCATCTGGTCTCTGGCCATGTCGATGGCATAGGCGAAGTGAAACATTTTGCGCCGGTAGGCGAAAGCTGGGAATTGCGCATACTTGCGCCGCAGTCTTTGGGCAAATACCTGGCCTACAAAGGCTCTATCACCGTCAACGGCGTCAGCCTGACCGTCAACCGCGTCAGTGACTCCGGCGCCGGATGCGAGTTCAGTATCAACCTGATTCCGCACACCATTAGCAACACCGCCCTGCACCGCCTGGCGCCCGGCGTGCGCGTGAACCTGGAGATCGATGTGATTGCGCGCTATGTAGAACGTATGCTCAGCCTGGGCACGCCAGCTGGCAACTAAGTTTCGCGCTTGGCTAGAACAAAAAGCCGGTAGAAAACACCTGCTCGGACATCCATACCGAATGGTCTGCGCTTCCTTGGTACACCGGCACACCGCGTAAAGCGCCGTAGGCAAATTTTTGCGTGGCCTCTAGGTAAATGCTTTTGTAAATGCGGTAGCGTAGCCCTAGCTCAGCGCCGGCAGTCCAGCCGTTGACCTGCCACCAATCGCGGCTGTCAAAGCAGCAGACCCGCTCGCCTTTGGGGCCGACCTCGTTGTGATTCCCAAAAATCGTGTTATCGGCATGCGGCAGCAAAATGCCAGCGCCCAGGCGGCTAATGAGTTGCAACTCTCCAGGTTCCTGCTTAGGACCACGCACATGGTGGAACCACACCGCATTAACCATGATATGGTTGAAACCGTTGTGCAAACCATAATCGAAAACCGGCAGCGCCAGCACCATGGGGCTGGTGGCCGGAGCCTGGTTCACCGTGCCGCTTACGCGTACCGACTGGCCCGCATCGTTGTTGTATTTGCTGTGGTCGTAATTCAACTCGATCGCAAAGGTTTTTTCAGGGTTCAAAAAATAACCTATGCGGACATTTTCTTGCGGCG